>NZ_JARGEE010000089.1:0-25267 GCF_033794485.1 Streptomyces sp. MB09-02B | reverse complement strand
CATGGCGCACTTCGCGGGTCTGGTCGCGGCCGGGCTGCACCCCAACCCGGTGCCCTACGCCGACGTGGTCACCTCCACCACCCACAAGACGCTCGGCGGGCCGCGCGGCGGCATCATCCTGGCGAAGAAGGAGTTCGCGAAGAAGCTGAACTCGTCCGTCTTCCCGGGCTTCCAGGGCGGGCCGCTGGAGCACGTCATCGCGGCGAAGGCGGTGTCGTTCAAGGTCGCGGCGTCGGAGGAGTTCAAGGAGCGCCAGCGGCGCACCGTCGAGGGCGCGCGGATCCTGGCCGAGCGGCTGACGGCTCCGGACGCCCGCGAGGCCGGCGTCGACGTCCTCTCCGGCGGCACCGACGTGCACCTGATCCTGGTCGACCTGCGCAACTCCGAACTGGACGGGCAGCAGGCCGAGGACCGCCTCCACGAGGTCGGCATCACCGTCAACCGCAACGCGATCCCCAACGACCCGCGCCCGCCGATGGTCACCTCCGGCCTGCGCATCGGCACGCCCGCCCTGGCCACCCGCGGCTTCACCGCCGAGGACTTCACCGAGGTCGCCGACGTCATCGCCGAGGCGCTGAAGCCGTCCTACGACGTGGAGGCGCTCAAGGCCCGGGTAAAGGCGCTCGCCGACAAGCACCCGCTCTACCCCGGCCTGTAACCCGACAACCTCCCGCAGCGGGCGTGCCGACACCGATCGGCACGTCCCCTCCAACTCCACGGAGCGTGGCGTGGCAATCAGCGTCTTCGACCTGTTCTCCATCGGCATCGGCCCGTCCAGCTCCCACACCGTGGGCCCGATGCGCGCCGCCGGGTTGTTCGTCAGGCGACTGAAGCAGGACGGGGCGCTGGCCCAGACCGCCGCCGTGCGGGCGGAGTTGTTCGGTTCCCTCGGTGCCACCGGCCACGGCCACGGCACCCCCAAGGCGGTGCTGCTCGGCCTGGAGGGCAACGAGCCGCACACGGTCGACGTCGCCGGAGCCGACCTGGACGTCGAGCGGATCCGCGCCACCGGGCGCATCCGTCTCCTCGGCGCCGAGATCGGCCCCGCGCACGAGATCGGCTTCGACACCTCGGCCGACCTGGTCCTGCACCGCAGGCGGTCACTGCCGTACCACGCCAACGGCATGATCCTTTACGCCTACGACACCGACGGCGCACTCCTGTTGGAGAAGACGTACTACTCCGTCGGCGGCGGCTTCGTGGTCGACGAGGAAGCGGCCGGCGCGGACCGGATCAAACTCGACGACACCGTGCTGCGCCACCCGTTCAGCACCGGCGACGAACTGCTGCGGCTCACCCGGGAGACCGGCCTGTCCATCTCCGCGCTGATGCTGGAGAACGAGAAGGCCTGGCGCACCGAGGAGGAGATACGCGCGGGCCTCCTGGAGATCTGGCACGTCATGGAGGCCTGTATCGCGCGCGGACTGGGCCGCGAGGGCATCCTCCCCGGCGGTCTCAAGGTCCGCCGCCGGGCCGCCGCGGCCGCGCGCGCCCTGCGCAGCGAGGGCGACCCGCTGGCCCGGGCCATGGAGTGGATCACGCTCTACGCGATGGCCGTGAACGAGGAGAACGCCGCCGGCGGCCGGGTCGTCACCGCGCCGACGAACGGCGCGGCCGGCATCATCCCCGCCGTCCTCCACTACTTCCTGGAGTTCGTGCCGGGCGCCGACGACGACGGCATCGTCCGGTTCCTCCTCGCCGCCGGTGCCATCGGCCTCCTCTTCAAGGAGAACGCCTCCATCTCCGGCGCCGAGGTCGGCTGCCAGGGTGAGGTCGGCTCCGCCTGCTCCATGGCCGCCGGCGGACTCGCCGAAGTGCTCGGCGGCAGCCCCGAACAGGTCGAGAACGCGGCCGAGATCGGCATGGAGCACAACCTCGGCCTCACCTGCGACCCCGTCGGAGGCCTCGTCCAGATCCCCTGCATCGAACGCAACGGCATGGCCGCGGTGAAGGCCGTCACCGCCGCCCGTATGGCGCTGCGCGGCGACGGCCGTCACCACGTCTCCCTCGACAAGGTCATCAAGACCATGAAGGAGACCGGCGCCGACATGAAGGTCAAGTACAAGGAGACCGCCCGCGGCGGTCTCGCCGTCAACGTCATCGAGTGCTGAGCGCAGCGGAGCACCGGCTCCGGCCTCGACGGCAGAACCGAGGAGTGAGGCGATGGGACGGGTCACCGAACGTCGGCGCGTACTGCGGATCCGGGACGGGGAACCGAGCACCCGCCCCGACACACTGGTCGCGGAAGAGCCGATGGAGATCCGCCTGAACGGCAGACCGTTGGCCGTCACCATGCGCACACCCGGCGACGACTTCGCCCTCGCCGCCGGGTTCCTGGTGAGCGAGGGCGTCCTGAGCCGGGCCCCGGATGTGGCGAACATCGTGTACTGCGCGGGCGCCGGCCAGGACGGCGGGAACAGCTACAACGTCGTCGACGTCCGCCTCGCCCCCGACGTGCCGTTGCCCGACATCACGCTGGAGCGCAACGTGTACACCACGTCCTCGTGCGGCCTGTGCGGGAAGGCCAGTCTCGACGCCGTACGGACCACCGCGGCCTGGCCCCTCGACGACACGCCCCCGGTCCGGGTCACCCCCGACCTGCTGGCCCTCCTGCCCGACCGACTGCGGGCCGCGCAGCGGGTGTTCGACCGGACCGGCGGCCTGCACGCCGCCGGGCTGTTCTCGCCCGAGGGCGAACTGCTGGACCTGCGGGAGGACGTCGGCCGGCACAACGCCGTCGACAAACTGGTCGGCCGCGCCCTCCGGTCCGGTGAACTGCCGCTGTCGCGGAGCATCCTGCTGGTCTCCGGTCGGGCGTCCTTCGAACTCGCCCAGAAGGCCGTCATGGCGGGCATCCCCGTGCTGGCCTCCGTCTCCGCGCCGTCCTCCCTCGCGGTGGACCTGGCCACGGAGACCGGGCTCACGCTCGTCGGTTTCCTGCGCGGCGGCTCCATGAACGTGTACGCGGGCGACCGCCGCCTCGATCTGAAGACCTCGGTCGGGGCGTCGGTCGGGGTCACGGCCGGGGTCACGGCCGGGGCCACGGCTGAGATCACGGCCGGGGCCACGACCGGAGCCGGCCCATGACCGGGCGAGACGCACTCCACCGTGTCGCCATGCTCAGCGTGCACACCTCGCCGCTGCACCAGCCGGGCACCGGCGACGCGGGCGGGATGAACGTGTGCGTCGTCGAACTCGCCAAACGCCTCGCCGCGCTCGGCACAGACGTGGAGATCTTCACCCGGGCCACCTCCGCCGCGCTCCCGCCCACCGTCGAACTCGCCCCCGGCGTCCTGGTCCGGCACGTGGCCGCCGGCCCCTACCAAGGCCTGGCCAAGGAGGACATGCCCGCCCACCTGTGTGCCTTCGCGCACGGCCTGAAGCGGGCCTGGGCCGGTCAGCCGCCCGGCCACTACGACCTCATCCACTCCCACTACTGGCTCTCCGGCCACGTCGGGAGGCTCGCCGCCGAGGGGTGGGGCGTCCCCCTCGTCCACAGCATGCACACCATGGCCCGGGTCAAGAACGCCTCCCTCGCCGAGGGCGACACACCCGAACCCGCCGCCCGGGTCCGGGGCGAGAGCGAGATCGTACGGGCCGCCGACCGGATGATGGCCAACACCCGTGAGGAAGCCGACGAGCTGCTGCGCCACTACGACGCCGACCCCGCGCGGGTGGCCGTCGTCCATCCCGGCGTCGACCTGGACCGCTTCCGGCCCGACGCCCGTGGCATCGCGGCAGGTCGCAGCGCTGCCCGCGCCCGTCTCGGACTGCCGGAACACGCGCTGATCCCGCTGTTCGTGGGCCGCATCCAGCCGCTCAAGGCGCCGGACGTCCTGCTGCGGGCCGTGGCCGGGCTGCTGACCGAACGGCCGCGGCTGCGTGAGCGGTTGGTGGTTCCGGTGGTGGGTGGGCCGAGCGGCAGCGGCCTGACCGAGCCGGAAGGGCTGCAGAAGCTGGCGGCCCGGCTTGGGATCTCGGACGTGGTGCTGTTCCGGCCGCCCGTCGACCAGGACCGGCTCGCCGACTGGTACCGGGCCGCGTCCGTCCTCGTCATGCCCTCCCACAGTGAGTCCTTCGGCCTGGTGGCCGTCGAGGCCCAGGCCTGCGGCACCCCGGTGATCGCCGCCCGGGTCGGCGGCCTGCCGGTGGCCGTACGCGACGGGGCGAGCGGAGTGCTCGTACCCGGTCACGACCCCGCCGACTACGCGCGGGCCCTGTCCGGCTTCGCCGACGACCCCGCCCGCGCGGCCCGGATGAACGAGGCGGCGGCCCGCCACGCCCGCTCCTTCGGCTGGACCTCGGCCGCCGAGGCGACGGCAGAGGTGTACAGGTCGGCCTTGCGCGAACGCAGGCCCCACCGGGCCGAGTAGGGGCTGCGCCGTGCGGCACGGACCCCCGTGCGGAGATTGGTAAGGCTTGCCTTATATTCATGCGTGATCCGCTCTCCGTACGACAGGACCACCATGCGCACTCCCCGCCGCCTCCTGGCAGCCCTCACCCTCACCCCGTTGCTGGCCGGTTGCTTCGCCGGAGGCGAGGAGGGGGCCGACGCGAGCGGCGGGTCGGGAGCCTCGGGCCGGCTGCGGATAGCCCTGGCGATGCCGCCGGTGCAGGCCCTGTCGCCGTACAGCAACGACGCCACCGTACTCAGCAAGCTCTCCGTCGCCGAAGGCCTCACCGCCCTGGACGAGAACGGTGCCGCCGCCCCCGCCCTGGCGCGGTCCTGGACCCGGAAGAACGCCACGACCTGGGTCTTCGAGTTGCGCAAGGCCACGTTCCAGGACGGCACCGACGTCACCGCCGAGTCGGTGGTCGGCGCCCTCGACCACGCGAACGCGGCCAAGACCAAGCCGCGCGTACTGAGCGACGTGACGCTCACCGCCGAGGCCGACGACGCCGACACCGTCACCATCACCACCAAGACCGCCGACCCGGTCCTCCCGCTGCGGCTCGCCAGCCCCGCCCTCGGCATCCTCGCCGAGAAGGCGTACGGCGACGACGGCACCGTCAGCCCCGTGGGCACCGGCACCGGCCCCTTCGAGATCACCCGGCTCACCGGGAAGACCAAGGCCGCGCTCAGCCGCTACGACGGGTACTGGGGCGGCAAGGCCAAGACGTCCGGCATCGACGTCACCTGGATCGCCGACGGCACCGCCCGCGCCAACGCCCTGCGCGGCGGAGACGTCGACATCGCCGAGTGGATCCCCACCGCCCAGGCGAAGCTCCTCGACGAGGACACCCGCCACGAAGTGCCCTCCGTGCGCACCGACAGCCTCGTCCTCAACACCGGCGGCGGCCTCTTCACCGACGCCGGTCTGCGCGCCGCCGCCCGCGAGGCCGTGGACGGCGAAGTCCTCGTCGACTCCGTCTTCGGCGGCTACGCCGACCCCGCGCAGGGTCTGTTCGGGCCGGCCGTCCCCTGGGCCGCCGACCGGCGGGTCGAGGTGACGGGCCGGGCGAAGGCCGCGACCACCGCACAGGTGAAGGCCGAGACGAAGGGCAGGACCCTGCGCCTGGCCACGTACACCAACCGCGCCGAACTCCCCGAGGCCGCCACCGTCCTCCAACAGCAGCTGGAGAAGGCCGGGTTCACGGTGAAGCAGGACGTGCGCGAGTACACCCAGATGGAGGCCGACCTCCTCGCGGGCAAGTACGACGCCCTCGTCTTCTCCCGGGTCACGCTCCTCGACACCGGCGACGCGGTCGCCTACCTCGCCAGCGACTACACCGCCGGCGGCGTCTACAACATCGCCGGCCTGAAGGACGGCGAGGTCGACCGGGCCGTCAAGTCCGCCGCCGAGGAGGGCGACACGGCCGAGCGGCAGAAGAAGATCATGCGGGCCGAGGCGGAGATCCTGCGCACCGACGCCGTGGTGCCGCTGGTCCACGAGAAGGTCGTCCAGGGCATCTCCGCCGACGTCGAGGGCGTCCTCCTCGACCCCCGCGAGCGCTCGCTGGTCGACGTCGACACCCGACTGAAGTAACCGCCGATGAGCACCTCGTCGACGGCCGGTGCCCAGGGCCTGCCCACCCGTTGGCGGGCGGGCGCCGGCCGCGTCGCCGCAGCGGCGGCCCTGCTGTCGGCCGTGGCCTTCCTGCCCTGGCTGTCCGGGGTCGACCCCGCCCTCACCGTGCTGCGCGCCCGCGCCGCCGACCAGGACCCGACCCCGGCCCAGCTGTCCGCCGTACGTGAGCAACTGGGCCTGGACGAAGGACCGTTCGCCCATTTCGGACGATGGCTGAGCGGACTGGGGCACGGGGACGCGGGCACCTCCTGGGTGTCGGGCGAACCGGTTCTGCCGCAGGTGACGACGGCCCTCGCGGTCTCCGTCACGCTCATGCTCGGCGCGCTGGCGGTCACGATCGCGGTGGCCGCGCTGGTCTGTGCCCGCACCCTGTACCTCGGATCCCGGCGCAGGCTGCTGTGGAAGCGGGCGGGCGGCGCTGCCGCCGTACTGGCCGCGCTGCCCAAGTTCGTGCTCGCCTCGCTGCTCGCGACGGTCCTCGGGGTGTGGCTCGGCTGGTTCCCCTCCCAGGGCTGGGAGGGTCCCGGGTCGATGGTGCTGCCCGCCCTCGCCCTCGGCGTCCCTTCCGGTGCCATGATCGGCGGACTGCTCGACCAGGCGCTGCCCGCCGCGTTCAACGAGCCCTGGGCACGAACCTGGCGCGCCCACGGGTGCTCGGGCGGCCGCATCGCGCGTACGGCACTGCGCAGCGCCCTCGCGGGCGTGCTCCCACAGCTCCTGCCGACCGTCGTCGCCCTGGTCGGCGGCGCGGTCGCGGTCGAGAAGATCTTCAACATCCCCGGTCTCGGCCGTCTCTCGCTGGACGCGGCCACCGCCCAGGACATGCCGCCGCTGCAGACCGCGACCCTGACCCTGGTCCTGCTCGGCGTCTGTGCCGGCTTCCTGATCCAGGTCCTGCGGCGCGCCCTGCTCGGCCCCGCCCTGCGCGACGGCGCCCTGCCCGCCCTGCACCCGCCCAGGCTCCCGCGTCCCCGATCGCTGCCCTGGGTCCTCGGGGTCTGCGCCACCACCCTCCTCGCCCTGGTCGTGGCCGGCCTCCTGCGCGACCCGTCGCACGTCGAGCCGGCCGCCCGGCTGCTGCCCCCCTCCCTCGCGCACCCCCTCGGCACCGACTCGCTCGGCCGCGACCTGCTGGCCCGGCTCGGTCACGGAGCCCTGCGCACGGTCGGCGTGGCCCTCGCCGTCACGGTGGTCAGCGCCCTCGTCGGACTGGTGATCGGCACGACGGCACAACTGGGGGCCGGCCTGACCGAAGTGGTCTCGACGATGCCGGCCGTCCTCGCCGGACTGCTCACCACCGCCGTGACCGGCCCGTCGGTCTGGGGCGCCGCGTGCGCGGTGTGCGTGGTGGCCTGGACCCCGTACGCCGCCCAGACCGCCGCGCTGCTCGAACAGGAACGGGCCAGCGGACATCTGCTCGCCTCGATCTCCTTCGGCGCGGGCCCCTCCTACCTGCTGCGCCACCACCTGCTGCCCGCGGTCGTGCCCGCCCTGGTACGCAACGCCCTGCTCCGCCTGCCCACCACGGTCCTCGTCCTCGCCTCCCTCGGCTTCCTCGGCCTGGGCGAACAGCCGCCCACCCCCGAGTGGGGCCGCCTCCTCTCGGAGAACCAGCCGTACGCGGAACTGGCCCCCTGGACCGTCCTGGGCCCGTCCGCCGCCCTCGTCCTGCTCTCGGTCCTCGCCGTCTCCGCCACGGGCTGGGGGCGCGGCGGCCGGGCGCGGCAGGGCACCCGAGGCTGAGCTGTCGGGCCGGCCCGCGCACGGCCGGGGGTCAGGGCTTCTGCGCCACCGCGCCCAACTGCGGTACCACCGTGGGCTCGTCACCGGGGGCGGGGCGCCACAGCGAACACGGGACGAGGCCCGGTTCCAGGACGGTCAGACCGTCGAGATACCGGGCGATCTCCGCGCTGCTGCGGGCGGTGACCGGTGGCTTCGCGTGGGCGTTCCAGAACTCCATGGCCTCCCGTTGCAGGTCGCCGCCGAGTTCGGGCTCGGTCGTGGGGTGCGTCAGCACGAGGAAGCTCCCGGGGGCGAGCGGTGCGAGGAGCCGGCGGGCGATGGCGCGGGCCTCGGCGTCGTCGAGGACGAAGTTGAGGATGCCGAGCAGCATCAGCGCGACGGGCTCGCCGAGGTCGAGTGTCTCCCCGGCGACGCGCAGGATCGTGTCCGGGTCATGGGCGTCGGCGTCGATGTAGGCCGCGGCGCCTTCTTCGGTGCTGGTCAGCCGGGTGCGGGCGTACGCGAGCACGACCGGGTCGTTGTCGACGCACACGATCCGCGACGAGGGTGCGACGCGCTGGGCGATCTCGTGGGTGTTCTCCAGCGCGGGCAGTCCGGTGCCGATGTCCAGGAACTGGCGTATCCCCCGCTCCTCGGCCAGATGGCGCACCGCCCGGACGAGGAAGCGCCGGTCGGCGGAGGCGATGTCACGGATGACGGGGATCATGCCGGCGACGTGGTCCCCGACCTGCCGGTCGACCTCGTAGTTGTCCGTGCCGCCCTGCCAGTGGTTCCAGACGCGGGCGTTGTGCGCCGTCGTGGTGTCCGGGCGCTCGCGCGCGATGTCGGCGGCCTGCTCCTCGCTCACGTGGTCCTCTCCTGGCACGCCCAAGGTCCGATGACGGCGGGCAGTTGGGGCCCGTGTGGCGTGACATGACGTCATTGTGCCGCTGCCCTCTGCCCGGTGTTCGCGCACACCCCTAGACATCCGATGTATTTTCCGGCAACGATGATCCAGCCCACGACCGAGGTCGATGTGGCGACGCAACTGCCGTGAAAGAGCCGATGAATGGGCCGGGAGCTCTCACCGTGATCGATGAATCCCCACCGCAGCGACGAAGCCTCCTCAAGTTCGGCGGTGCCCTCGCCTTCGCACCTCTGGCCACCGGGCTGACGGCCGCCACCGCAACGGCCCAGTCCTCCGCCGGGACCCGCGCCCCGGAGGCCTTCCGATGGCCGGCGCTGTCGCGCGAGGCGCTGCACTACACCGTCCCCGCCAGGAACTGGGAGGCGCAGGCCCTGCCGATCGGCAACGGCCGGCTCGGCGCCATGCTCTTCTCCGACCCCCACGAGGAGCGCGTCCAGTTCAACGAACAGAGCCTCTGGGGCGGGGTGAACGACTACGACAACGCCCTCGCCGGCAAGCCGGACAGCGACTTCGACACCGGCATGAAGGGCTTCGGCTCGTACCGGGACTTCGGTGACCTCGTGCTCACCTTCGCCGCCGCGCCCCGTGCCAGGGTCACGGCTCCGGGGGGACCGTACAACAGCTCCCCGTCGGAGGGCGTCGACAAGACGTACGACGGCGAGACGGCCACCAAGTGGTGCGTCGAGGGGCCCGGCGCCGAGGTGCGGTGGCAGGTCGAGCTCCCCGCCCCCGTGGAGGTCGCCTCGTACCGGCTGACGAGTGCCAACGACGTGCCGCAGCGCGACCCGCAGGAGTGGACGCTCTCCGGTTCCGCCGACGGCGACGCCTGGACCGTGCTGGACAGCCGCACGTCGGCGGCGCCCTTCGAGAGCCGCTTCCAGACGAAGCGGTTCACCTGCGCGGCCCCGGCCGCCTACCGCTTCTACCGGTTCGACTTCGTCCCCAAGGCCGGCGTCAGCCACTTCCAGGTCAGCGAGATCGGCCTGACCGGCGTCGACCTCGGCGCGACCGATGCGGTGTATTTGTCATCACCGAGCGCCCAGGGGTCCGCGCAGGGAACCGGGTCCGGGCGTGGTTCCCGTGGCCGGTCCACGCCCACGGACATCTCACGTTCCGTGGACGGCGACCCGGCCACGGTCTGGTGGGTCGCCGGAACCTCACCCGCGCTGGTCTGGCAGGCCGACCTGCCCCGCCCGGTCGCCGTCACCTCGTACACCCTGACCGCGGCCCCGGACCGCCCGGGGGAGGACCCCCGGCACTGGACGCTGGAGGCCTCGAAGGACGGGAGCACCTGGGTGACCCTCGACACGCAGCGGCCCGACGGGCCGTTCGCCGACCGGGGCGAGACGCGGACCTTCCGGTTCACCAACGCCACGGCCTACCGCGTCTACCGGCTCACCCTGACCCCCGACGCCTCCGCACGCGGCTGCCGGATCGCCGAGATCGCCCTGGTGGGCGAGGACTTCGACACCCGCACCCGGCGCACGGTCGTCGACTACCGGCGCGCCCTCGACTTCGTCGACGGCGTCCACACCACCCGCTTCGGCGCACCGGGACGACGCGTCGTCCGGGAGGCCTTCGCCGGCCGCGCCGCCGACGTCATGGTCTTCCGGTACACGACGGAGGCGCCCGAGGGACTCTCCGGAGCGATCTCGCTGGCCTCCGGTCAGGATCAGGCCCCGACGACCGTGGACGCCGACGCCCGCCGGATCGCCTTCAGCGGTGTCATGGGCAACGGCCTCAAGCACGCGTGCACCGTCCGGGCCGTGCACACCGACGGAGACTTCAGCGCCGACGGGTCGCTGCTCCGGTTCAGCGGATGCACGACGCTGACCCTGCTCCTGGACGCCCGCACCGACTACCGGCTCGACGCCGCCGCCGGGTGGCGCGGAACCGATCCGCAGGCAGGCATCGACCGGGCCCTAGACAAGGCCGCCGCCCGTTCCTACGCCGCGCTGCGCAAGCGGCACACCACCGACACGCGCGCCCTCATGAACCGGGTCTCGGTCGACTGGGGCACCTCCGAGGACGCCGTCGTCGCCCTGCCGACCGACGCCCGGCTGGCCCGTTACGCGGCCGGCGGGGAGGACCCGACGCTCGAACAGACGATGTTCGACTACGGCCGCTACCTGCTGATCAGCTCCTCCCGCCCGAAAGGCCTGCCCGCCAACCTCCAGGGCCTGTGGAACGACAGCAACCAGCCTGCGTGGGCCGCCGACTACCACACCAACATCAACATCCAGATGAACTACTGGGGAGCGGAGACGACGAACCTGCCGGAGTGCCACGAGGCGCTCGTCGGGTTCATCGAGCAGGTGGCGGTGCCCAGCCGGGTGGCCACCCGCAACGCCTTCGGCGCGGACACACGCGGCTGGACCGCTCGCACCAGCCAGAGCATCTTCGGCGGCAACGCGTGGGAGTGGAACACCGTCGCGAGCGCCTGGTACGCCCAACACCTCT
The DNA here is from genome assembly GCF_033794485.1 of Streptomyces sp. MB09-02B. Lineage (NCBI taxonomy): Bacteria > Bacillati > Actinomycetota > Actinomycetes > Kitasatosporales > Streptomycetaceae > Streptomyces > Streptomyces sp. MB09-02B. Next base: position 14,128 of record NZ_JARGEE010000089.1, on the reverse strand, counting down.
ACGAACACTGGGCGTTCACCCAGGACCTGAAGTATCTGCGTGACCTCGCCCACCCGATGATCAAGGAGATCTGCCAGTTCTGGGAGGACCACCTCAAGGAACGCGCGGACGGACTCCTCGTCGCCCCGAACGGCTGGTCCCCGGAGCACGGGCCCCGCGAGGACGGCGTCATGTACGACCAGCAGATCATCTGGGACCTGTTCCAGAACTACCTCGACTGCGAAGCGGTTCTCGACGCGGACCCCGACTACCGGGACAAGATCGCGGACATGCAGTCCCGCCTGGCGCCCAACAAGGTGGGCAGGTGGGGGCAGTTGCAGGAGTGGCAGGAGGACATCGACAGCCCCACCGACATCCACCGCCACACCTCGCACCTGTTCGCGGTCTATCCCGGCCGTCAGATCACCCCGAGGACACCCGACTTCGCGGCTGCCGCCCTCGTCTCCCTCAAGGCGCGCTGCGGTGAGAAGGACGGGGTCCCGTTCACGGCGGCGACGGTGTCGGGCGACAGCCGCCGCTCATGGACCTGGCCGTGGCGCGCCGCGCTCTTCGCCCGCCTCGGCGACGGGCACCGGGCCCGGATCATGCTGCGCGGCCTGCTGAGCTACAACACGCTGCCCAACCTGTTCTGCAACCATCCGCCCTTCCAGATGGACGGCAACTTCGGCATCTCGGGGGCCGTCGCGGAGATGCTCCTGCAGAGCCACGACGGCAGCATCCACCTGCTGCCCGCCCTGCCGGACGCGTGGAAGGCCAAGGGATCCTTCACCGGCCTGCGCGCCCGCGGCGGCTACGAGGTCGGCTGCGAGTGGCGCGACGGGAGGGTCACGTCCTACGAGATCGTGGCCGACCGGGCGCGGAACAGGGACAGGGTCACCGTCCGTCTGAACGGCACCGACATCAAGGTGAGGCCGCGCAGGCCCTGACGGCGGCGCGGGCTCAGGACTTGGCGGCGGCCTCGGCCGGGGTGTCGGCGTCGCCCGCCTCGTTCCGCGCCATGTGCAGAAAACGCCGGATCGCCTCGACCGACATGTCGAGTGCCTCGGACGCGGACTGCTCGTCCCCGAACACCTGCACCGCCTCGGTGACGGCCACGGCGAGTTCGGCCTCCGCCTTGCGGACCTTGCCCTCCGCCTTGTCCACGGTGTCGACGACCGACAACTGGCGGCGCTGCTTCTCCTGAAGCCGCTGTTTACGGGAGAGGGTTCTGTCAACGTTCTGCACAGTCATGCCCAAGATCATAAGGGTCCGGGCACGCACCCACCGCACCGTCAACTCCGCGTGCTCGCAGTGGTGTTCGATCCGATCGACGTGGTTCTCCCGGGCGTGCGAGGCTGCCCCGGTCACCACTGAACCGGCTGGGGCACCCGCCGGGGTCGGCCTCCACCCTGTGAGAGGGGATCATGCGTTCTCTGACCTTCGTCTTCGGCACGGGGCGTAGCGGCTCGACGGCGCTGTCACGCATCCTCAACGCCCACCCGGACGTACTGAGCCTCAACGAGTACATGGCCTCGGTGGGCGACGCGGCCTTCCCCTCGGGTCAGGTGGGCGGCGAGGAGTTCTGGCAGGCGCTCTCCCGGCCCGCGCCGCACTTCGAGCGGATGATCCGCAGCGGGCTGCCACTGCCGGAGTTCCTGCACACCCGACGCCCCGGCCGGTACTCGGCGCGCACCTCCGGCATCCCCGCGCTCTCCCTGATGGTGTTGCCCCACCTCACCGACGACCCGGACGCGCTCCTGGACGCACTCGGCACGGCGGTGGTGCGGTGGCCGCGGCGCCCCGCCGCCGAGCACCACCGGGCCCTGTTCGGTCTGCTCTGCGAACGCCTCGGACGCACCGCCGTCGTGGAGCGCTCCGGCTACTCGACGGGCTGGGCCCCGGGCCTGCGGGAGGCCTTCCCACAGGCCGGGTTCGTACACATGTTCCGCGACGGCCCGGACTGCGCCCTGTCCATGAGCCGCCACCCCGGGTACCGCACGATCTGCCTGCTCCGTGAGATCAGGACCCGCTCCGGTGTGGACAGCCTCGCCGACCTGACCCCCCGACCACGTCCGCGCTTTGCCCCCGGACCTCGCACCCCTGCTCGACGACCGCTTCGACCCGTCCCTCGTGCGCGACCGGCACATCCCCTTGCGGACCTTCGGCACCCTGTGGTCCGAACTCGTCACCGAGGGAACGGAGTTCCTCCGCCGGCTCCCCGAGGACCGGCGCGCCTCCCTCTCCTACGAAACCCTCCTGGACCACCCCGTCGAAGAGCTGACCCGCCTGGCGGCGTTCATCGGTGTGGCGCCCGATCCGCAGTGGCTGCACGCCGGTACCGCACTGCTCGACCACGGCCGGCGAGGCTCCGCGGCCACCCTGCCCGCCACCGAGCGCGCCGTCCTGCGGGACACCTGCGCCCCGGGTGCGCGCGCCCTGGAGGCATAGCGTTCGCCTTCATCAGTTGCAACGGTTGCGTGCTGGTGTCGTTGCGTTGATCGTGTGGTCGTTGCAATGAATTATGACCCTGAGCTGCTTAAATCGATTCCTCACGCAATAAGTGCGTTGCCGAAACAATGAACGCAACGTAGCGTTTCTGTATCAGGAAACGGTAGGCGATCGAGGGGGCAGGTCATGGGGGCAGCGCACAGCCGACGGCAGGAGGGCCCCGACGCCCGTACCGCCTTCGCCCGCTTCGTGATCTGCGGCGGGGGAGTGGGGCTCGGCGCCGGCTTCGCCGTGGCGGCCCTCGCCACCTGGATCCCCTGGGCCCTGGCCAACGCCCTGATCACGGCCGCCTCCACGCTGCTCGCCACCGAGTTGCACGCACGCTTCACCTTCGGGGCCGGCGGGCGCGCGACCTGGCGTCAGCACGCGCAGGCGGCCGGCTCCGCGACGGCCGCGTACGCGGCGACCTGCGGGGCGATGGCCGTCCTGCACCTGCTGGTGGCGGCACCCGAACCGGTGCTCGAACAGGCCGTCTACCTGTCCGCCTCCGCCCTCGCCGGCGGCGCACGCTTCGCACTGCTGCGCCTGGTCGTCTTCGCCCGCACTCGCCCAGCCGGATGGAATCGCCGCAGCCGGGCGGGTGCAATGCCGCAACGGGCGTCCGTCCGCGTGTGCGAAGGGCGGAAGGCTGTCGCACATGCTCACACCTCATGCGCGACCAGCGTGGCGGCGACATGGTGAACGCCCCCGCCGGTCCTTCCCGGCCCGGGCCGGCACCGTCGCCGCCGCCGTCCTGGCACTCGTCCTGTCCTTCCCCGCCGCCGCCGCCGCGGCCCCGGGCGACCTGGATCCCACCTTCAGCGGTGACGGCGTGGTCCTCACCGGCTTCGCCGACGAGGACCACGCCAACGACGTGGCCGTACAGCCCGACGGGAAGATCGTGTCGGTCGGCGCCTCCGCCGACTACTCCGTGACGGAGAGCCACTTCGCCCTGACCCGCCACCACCCCGACGGCACCCCGGACACCGGGTTCGGCGGCGACGGCCGGGTCACGACCCCGATCAACAACATGGGCCCGAGCCTCCAGTGGAGCGAGGCCAACGCCGTGACCCTGCAGCCCGACGGCAAGATCGTCGTGGTGGGCATGAGCTGGCGGGAGTACGAGGACTGCTGCTGGTTCGTGGTGGCCAGGTACAACCCCGACGGCACCCTGGACGACACCTTCAGCGGCGACGGCAGGGTCTTCGCCGACATCGGCGGCCCCACCGAGGCCCTCGACGTGGCGATCGACGCCGACGGCAGGATCGTGGCGGCCGGCTACAGCGGGGGATTCGTGGCCCTGGCCCGCTTCGACGCCCAGGGCACCCCCGACACCTCGTTCGGTGGCGACGGCGTGGTGACCGTCGACGCGACACCGAACACCCAGGAGGCGGGCGGCGGCGCCCGCAGCCTGGCGCTGCAGTCCGACGGGAAGATCGTCGTCGGGGGAGAGGTGGGATCGACCAGCTTCGACTTCCTGCTGATGCGCCTCAACGCCGACGGCACCGTGGACAACGGCTTCGGCACCGCCGGCATCGTCCGCACCGACTTCGGCGCCTACGACGGCGTGCGGGCACTGGCGATCCAGTCCGACGGCAGGATCGTCGCCGGCGGTTCCAGCGACGACCGGGTCGCCCTGGCCCGCTACACCGCCAACGGCACGCTGGACACGAGCTTCGACGGGGACGGCCGGGTCCTCACACCCGGTGCCTTCGCCTACGACATGGCGCTCCAGCCGGACGGACGGATCGTCACCGCCGGCGGCACGAACGGCAACTTCGCCGTGCTGCGCCACAACCCCGACGGCAGCCAGGACAGCGGCTTCGGCACCGGGGGCGTCGCGACCGCCGACTTCGGCGGCAGCGACAGCGCCCGCGCCGTGGCCCTGCAGTCCGGCGGCGGGATCGTCGCCGCGGGCGGGGGCGGGCCGAACGCCGACTTCGCCCTGGCCCGCTTCGAGGGCGGCGGCACCGTCCCGCCGCCACCGACCGGCGTGGACCTGGCGGTGACGAAGTCCGGCCCCACCACGGCCGCCATCGGTGACCGTCCCACCTACAGCGTGCGGGTGACCAACAACAGCACCACGACCTCCGCCACCAACGTCTCCCTCTCCGACACGTTCAGCGGGGTCGCCGCCACGGTCGTCTCGGCGACCACCACCTCGGGCACCTGTACGACGACGGCGACCGCCGCGAACTGTGCCCTCGGCACCCTCGCCCCCGGAGCCGCCGCCACCGTCACGGTCGCCGCCGAACCCCGGGCCACCGGCGCCCTCACCGACCGGGCCACGGTCGGTGCCACCCAGACCGACCCGAACACCGGCGACAACACCGCCACGGCGACCACCACGGTCAACAACTCCCGTGGCTGCACCCGTATCGGCACCAGCGGGAACGACAACATCACCGGCACCTTCGGCAACGACGTGATCTGCGCCCTCGGCGGCGACGACACCGTCAACGCGGGCTCCGGCAACGACACCGTCCACGGCGGTCACGGCAACGACCGCGTCGACGGAGGCAACGGCAACGACACCCTCAACGCGGGCCCCGGCACCGACAACCTGATCGGCAACTTCGGTACCGACAACCTCAACACGGTCGACCAGGTCTCCGGCAACGACACCGCCAACGGCGGCCCCAACACGGACACCTGCACCACGGACGCGGGCGACACCCGCCTCAGCTGCCCCTGACCCACCGACCGGACTCCGGGCCCCGCGCGTCGCCGTGCGAGGCCCGGCCCAGTGCCTCCAGCGGGTACGGGGTCGCCCGGCTCTCGTGGCGGAAGCGGTCGTAGAAGTCCCCCATCACGGCGGCGACCGGCGCGTGCCGGGCCAGGATCGCCGCGATCGTCTCGGGGACGTCCGCCGGGAGCTCTCCCCGGGCGCAGGCGCGCACGAACTCCCGACGCTCCGCCGGGGCGTACCCGTACAGGGCGACGGCCAGCCAGTTCACCAGGTGGGTGACGGCGTAATGCCGGTCGTAGGTGCGGTGCGCGTCGTAGAAGTCCGCCTCGTCCCGGGCGAGTTCGAAGCTCGACGAGAGGGACAGGCCGTGGTCGGTGAAGTAGAGCCGTCGGCCGTCGGTCAGGATGTTCTGGAAGTGCGCGTCGAAGTGCAGCAGCCCGCGGTCGTTCATGAACGACACGCCGGCTTCCAACTCCTCCTCCACCATGGCGCAGGCCCGCTCGGCCGCCTCGTCACCGGCCGCGACCCGAACGCCCAGCCAGTCGTGCAGGTTCTGCGGGATGTACTCCAGGAACAGCGTGAGGCTCGCCGAGGAGTGCCGCAGTTCCTCGACCCGGCGGCGTATCCCCGAGCCCCCGCCCCAGTAGGCCACGACCCGTTCCACGTCCGCCAGTTCGCCGGGGAGCGGCCGGCCGGCGTCGGGGAGGACACGCCAGTGGTGCAGCAGGGGGAAGGAGTCGGAGTCCCCCGACGTCACCCAGCCCGTCGTCATGGTGTGCACGGCCAGCTCCCGCCAGGCTCCGAACCCCGGCCCGCCGACGCTGCCGACGCCGTACTGGCAGTGGACCGGCAGCCCGAAGAGGTTCGCCGTGGAGTGGGCGTGCTCCGGGCGTCGTTCGATATCGGTCAGGCGGACCTGCTTGACGAAGACCGGTGTTCCGTCGACGTCCAGCAGGACCGACGTGCCGCCGATGCCGGTGCCGAGCGGGGTGGCGGTGTCGACCAGTTTCCGCAGTTCACGGTCGCCGTGCTGTGCCAGCGTCGCGGAGACGGTGCGGTGCTTGGCGAGGCGGGTCTCGCGCGGCATGGCTAGGTCCGCTCCAGGCCGGCGAGACGTAGCGCTCTGGTCATGGCGGGGCGGTCCAGCTCACGCCAGTCGGGTTCGTTGACGAGCGACATCAGCAGGTCCGGCGTGAGCCGGCAACCCTCGGCGTGTGCCAGCAGTGTCTCGGCGTCATGGGTGGGCATGGCGCCGTGGTCCTCGTCCGCGATGGTCCTGAGCACGTCCTTGCGGTCGACGAAGCGGCTCATACCGCAGTCGAGTCCGTCGTCGTGGAGGGTCGCCGGGTAGGGAGCACGGGTCCAACTCCCGTCCTCGAACCAGTAGACGCAGCCCAGTTGATTGCCCGACAACAGATCCCGGAGCTCCTCGTGGGGGAGCCAGTCGGGGGCTCCGGCGAACATGTCGATCGGCGGCTCGTGCCACTTGACCCCACTCGACTCGTCCTCGCCGAAGAGCACGTACCGCCCCGCACCACGCGGCGCGAAGCTCCACCAGGTGCAGCCGCAGTCGTCCAGATGGAGCCCCTCGTCGTCCACCCAGGTCCCCACGCGGTGGTGACGCTCCTCCTCGTCCGCGGTGGTCGCCTCCAGCACGGCGATCAAGGCCCACCGCGCCCACAGCACGTCCGCCGCCGGCAGATCCCCGCCCAGCCCGGGCCGGTTGATATCCATGTCCTGTCCTCCGGCCTCGACATCAATAGGTCGACCATGATCGGAGCAAGACTCTCACGGACCGAACAGGCAGGAGATTGAGGATTCATCTCCACCCCGTCCGGGCAGCGAACCGTTACTGTCATGAGCACGACTAACCTTCCCCCGCAAGGAGGTCGATCATGCACATCCGTACGCTGACCGGCGGCCTGACAGCGGCCCTGATGGTGTCCCTGTCCCTGTCCCTCACCAGCGGCCAGGCCGTCGCCGCCGCTCCCGTCGCGGCCGACGCCCCCCTGGCCGCCCGTGTCCTCACCTACGACGCGGGCGGCTCCGCGGAGTTCAGGAGCGCCGTCGACCGGGGCGCGGCGATCTGGAACGAGAGCGTCGACGGCGTCGAACTCCGGCCGGCGGCGGCCGGCCAACGCGCCAACATCCGCGTCCTCGCAGACAACGGCTGGCCGCGAGCCCAGACCACGACCCTGGGCAACGGAACCGTCTACATCGGGCGCCAGGCCGTCCAGCAGGGCTACGACACGATCAGGATCTCCGCCCACGAACTCGGTCACATCCTGGGCCTGCCCGACCGCAAGCCCGGACCGTGCTCCAGCCTGATGTCCGGCTCCACCGCCGGCACCGCGTGCACGAACCCGTACCCGAACGCGGCGGAGAAGGCGGAGGTCGAGGGCAACTTCGGCGGCCTGCTCGCCGGGCGGACCCCGGAGGCGCTCCCCGACCTGATCGTGGACTGACCCACGCGCGATCGCTGCCCGGCCGACGCTGCTCGGCCGGGCGTGATCCGGCGCGTCGGCGAGATCGCGGGCCTGGTCGTCCCGTACGTCCTGCCGCACGGCTCCCCGTTCTCCGAGGACGCCCCGAACCCGGGCTGCTCCTTCGAGTGACCCCCCTCAGGCGCGGCGGCCGACGGCTACATAGGTGTTGCCGAAGAACCGCAGGCCGCTCAGGTCCTGTCCGACGTCCGCGAACGCGTCGTCCCAGCGGGCGATGTCGTCCGGGGTGACGAGACCCTCGGAGAGCAGGGCGTCCCGGGCCGCCCAGGCGGGACCGCGCATGCCGGGCGGGGGAGTCATGACGTTGATGTGGCCCTCGTAGGCGATGACGTCGAGACCGGCCGAGGTGAGGAGTTCGTCCAACCGGGTACCGACGGCGAGGTCGTTGCCCCGGCGACGGTGCAGTTCGCGGTAGCGCTCGTCCATCTCGTCGTACGCGGCGGGCGCGCCCCGCAGCCGGAAACCGGTCGCGTCGACGTCGACGAGGTACACCACGCCGCCGCCGGGCCTGGCCAGCTCGGCGAGATGGTCCACGATCGCCTGCTCCCGGCCGCCGTTGTGGGCCAGCACATGACGGAGCATCACCACGTCGAAAGTGCCCTCGGCCAGGCCGGTGGCGTCGGCGGACCCGGTGCCCGTGTGGACGCGGACGCCCGAGCGTTCGGCGAGGGCGGTGGCGACGGACAGCGCGTCCGCGTCGCGGTCCACCGCCCACACGGCACCCTTGGGCCCGACGACGTCCGCCAACCGCACGGACAGCGCGCCCGGCCCGCATCCCACGTCCGCGATCCGCGCCCCGGGCGCCACCCCGGCCGCCGCCCACAACTCGCGTTCACGCCGCTCGGCGATGTCGGCCATCAGCCGGTAGCGCGCGATCTCCGAGTCGTCGAGGGTCAGTGAGTAGTCGGCCACCGCGGTTCCTCCCAGGTTCGTCGGTGGCTCATTGTGCGCGGTGCGACGCCTCCGTGGACCCTGCGGGACGCACACGGCGTTTCGCAGGACGACAGCCGGGCGGCGGGGCCGGATACGCCGTTGATCCGCTCGTCGTCCGCCACGTAGGTTCCCCCGTATGACGAACGTACGGATCGGTGTGATGTACGACCGCGACTGGGCCCCGGAAGGACTGCCCGAGTTCGCGCGGCGGGCCGAGGCGCTCGGGGTGGACGACCTGTGGGTGGTGGAGGACCTCGGCTGGAACGGCGGCGTCTCGGCGGCGGCCGTCGCCCTGGGCGCCACACACCGCCTGCGGGTGGGCATCGGCATCACCCCCGCCCCGCTGCGCAGCCCGGCCCTGCTGGCGATGGAACTGGCCACGCTGGCCCGGGTGTTCCCCGGCCGCCTGGTGGCCGGCATCGGGCACGGCGTACGGGAATGGATGGTCCAGGTCGGTGTCGCGCCCCGCTCCCCGCTGGCGCTCCTGGAGGAGACGATCACCTCCGTCCGCGCGCTGCTGCGCGGTGAGCGCGTCGAACTGACGGGGCGTGAAGTGCGGCTGGACGGAGTGAAGTTGGTCCACCCGCCGACCGAGGTCCCGCCGGTCGTCGCGGGCGTGGTGCGCCCCCGATCCCTCGAACTGTCCGGCCGCGTCGCCGACGGCACGCTGATCGCCGAGGGCCACGGGCCGCGCGACCTGGAACACACCCGCGAGCTGACCGCCAAGGGGGGCGCGACCGCCGACCACACACTCATCGTCTTCGCCTTCGCGTGCGTCGGCGACGACCCCGACGAGGTCGCCCGCACCCTCCACCCGCACACCGAGGGCCACGGCGCCTGGCTGGGCCGCCCCCAGGAGGAGGTCTTCACCGTCTCCGGTGACGCCGGCGGGGCCGCCGACGCCGTCCACGCACTCGCGGCGGCCGGCGCCGACACGGTCGTCCTGCGCTTCGTTGGCGAGGACCCGCTGGCGCAGCTGGAGGCCGTGCTCGCGGCCCGGCGGGAAGCCACCACCTGAGCGGCGGGAAGCCACCACCTGAGCTTCGCCGGCTCCACTGCGTGACAGGGTCCCCGTCGGCTGTTTTTGATCCGCTCGGGCGGGGACCCGCCGCACATGGTGCAAATCGGCTACACGATGATGACCGAGCAGGCCGGCCCCCGTGACCTCGTCGACCACGTGGTGCGGGCGGAGGGCGCGGGGTTCGACTTCTCGGTGACCTCCGACCACTACTTCCCGTGGCTGCGCTCGCAGGGTCACTCACCTTACGCGTGGAGTGTGCTGGGCGCGGCCGCCCAGGCCACCTCGCGCATTCCGCTGATGACGTACGTGACCTGCCCGTCGTTCCGCTACCACCCGGCGGTGGTGGCACAGAAGGCGGCGACGATGCAGCTGCTGTCCGAGGGGCGGTTCCGGCTGGGGCTCGGCTCCGGGGAGAACCTCAACGAACACGTGGTGGGCGGCGGTTGGCCGTCCGTGAACGTACGGCACGAGATGCTCGAAGAGGCCGTGGAGATCATCCGGGCGCTCTTCGACGGCGGCCATGTGAACCACCACGGCACGCACTACGACGTGGAGTCCGCCCGGCTGTGGGACCTGCCGGACGACCCGCCGCCGCTCGGCATCGCCGTCTCCGGCGAGCAGTCGTGCTCCCTCGCGGGCCGGCTGGGCGACCTGGTCATCGCCACGGAGCCCGAGGCCGGGCTGCTCCAGGCGTTCGACCGGCACGGCGGCACGGGCAAGCCGCGCGTGGGGCAGCTTCCCGTCTGCTACGACCCCGACCGCGACACGGCCGTCCGGCGTGCGCACGACCAGTTCCGCTGGTTCGGCGGCGGCTGGAAGGTCAACTCGGAACTCCCGCACCCGGATTCCTTCGCGGCGGCCACGCAGTACGTCACGCCCGACGACGTCGCCGCGTCCATCCCGTGCGGCGACGACCCCGAGGCGTTCGTCGAGGCCGTACGCCCGTACGCCGAGGCCGGGTTCACCGAGATCGCCTTGGTCCAGATCGGCGGCGAGTCCCAGCCCGCGTACCTCGACTGGTCGGAGAAGACCCTCCTGCCCGCCCTGCGCGACACCTTCGCCTGATGCTTTCGCCCGCGTGGTGTCGCCCGACGCTTTCGCCCGCGCGGGTCGCCGGGCAGCGGCTACGCCCCGTCGCTCCGGGGCTCCGAGCCGGTCGGCCGGCCCCCGTCCGCGGGCTCGGCCTCCTCGCCCTGTTCGGTGGCGGCGGGACGCGCGGCCTTGGCGCCGCCCTTGAAACGCTCCAGGGTGCGCGCCAGCTGCTGGAACGGGGACACCGCAGGCTTCCCCGACGGCTGCGGCGCGGCGGGGGCGGCCTCGGCGGACTCACGGTAGGCGGCGAGCGCCTCATGGGCGCGTTCGGTCGCCTCCCGGTACAGGTCCCGGGACGCGGTCATGGCCTCCAGCGCCTCGGCGTACATGGCCACCCGTTTCCGCTCCCGGACGAGTTCCTCCTCAAGAGTGAGCAGGTGCCAGTCGTCCCGGAGCGCCGCGAGGGCCTCGTCGGCGCCGTCCGGCAGCGGCCGCGACAGCGCGGCGAACCGCGTCACCGCCGCGACGAGGTCGACCGGCTCCGACCCGTCCAGGAACACCGTGCGGACGGTGAAGTCCTCGGCGTCGTAGCCGGAGGGGACCGGAGCGCCGGACAGCACCACGGCACCGCCCCGCGGCACCTCCGCGTCGAACTCACGCAGCGCCCAGTTCACGACCCGCACCTGGTGCGGGGCGGCGCGGTGCTCGACCACGCGGTGGCGCAGACTCGGCGACAGCCAGCGCGCCAGGGGCAGCTTCCCGCGCTCGTCCGTGGTCATCGCCTCGTGGACGACGACGTGGACGCACCACCCCCCGCGCCCGGCGTCCCGCAGCACGCGCCGTACGTCCTTGTCGTCCTCGGGAAGGGCGTTGATCCTGCTCAGCGACAGGCCGGTGGCGGCGTCGTGGTCCCAGTCGCCGTACTCGGGCCAGAACCGGGTGACGGGGGACGGCCACGCCGGATCCCACCGCTGTTCCGCCTCGGCGAGCAGGGTCCACTCCCGCCCGCCGCCCAGATCGGGCGAGAGGGCGAGCCGTGCGCGGACGGTCACGTCGTCGGCGACCCGCCATCGGGCCTCGAAGACCCGCTCGGGGGACTCGCCCCCGGGGTCGGGCACTTCGAGGAAGTCGTCGATGACCTGACTGTCCTTGAGTTGCCGGAGCGTGCGACGGAGGACGTCTTCCGCGTCGGGTCCGATATGGCGGCCGCGAGCCGGCCACACCGTCGGGGGAGTCGTGGGACGAGCTGTGGGGGAGGTCGGCATGAGTCCATCGGGAAGCAGGGGCACGTGCGCCACCAGTATCCCCGCCGCTACCTCGCGCAGATCACGGGGGGTCCCGCCGCCCTCGCCGCGCTGGTCGCGCGGGCCGTCACTCCACCGAGAAGGGGGAAAAGCCCTGGAGCGTACGTGGGACCGTCGAACAAGCGCGCCGCCGTGCGGTCGCTCTCAGTCCGTCAACGGCTGCCAACGGCCCGGCAGTGGTTCGCGCAGGCCGCTGTGCCAGACGAGTGCCCCGCCGATCAGGCCGGGCTGGTCCCGGGTCGCCAGAGCCGGGGCTTCGAGCATGTCGGCGACCTCTTCCAAGTACGTGACCAGGGTGTCGAGTTCGTCGGCCGGTGGCTCGTGGTTGCGGGACCAGCGGCCCAGATGGCCGGTCGTGGTGTCCAGGTAGAGGCCCGAGGTGCGGTCGGCGGCGCTGTGCGAGATCAGCGGGATCCAGGTCGCCTTCCAGACGGTGACGCGCTCGTCCTCGGGGAGTTCGGCGTCGAGGGTCTCCTGCTGGGCCTGGGCGCCCATCTTCAGCCGGTAGAGGTCCACCACGGCATCCAGAGGCATCAGCGCCGCACCGCCCGGCAGACATCCCCAGCCCCGGCCGTCGACCCCGTCGACCCCGTGGACCCCGTCGTCACCTTCCGTCAGCAGCCACAGGACGTGCAGCTCGGCGGGTATCCGGACGCCGAGTTCGTCCTCCAGGGCGGCGATGGCGGAGGGCCTGGCACCGATCCGGAGCGCGGCGTAGGAGTCGGGGGCGTCGCGCTTGACCCGGCGCGTGATGCGCTGCCAGGCGTCGGCGACCTCCCGGACGACGACCGCGACGGCAGCCGGGTCGGCGGGTTGTCCGTGGTCCGGGCTCCGCTCCTCGCCCGGGTCCTGGAGGGGGGCCGTGGAGGGCTCGGGGGCGGGGACGGCTCGTAGGAAGCGGATCTCGACGCGGTCCGGCTCCCGTATGTAGCCGACGGAGAGATCGGGACAGTCCTCGAACATCGAGCCGTCGACCGTCGCCGTCAGGATGCCGGGCAATCGCGAGGGCCGCCCCAGGTCGGGATCGTCGGCCAACCGCCCGGCCAGGACCTTCAACGCGTAGGCGGCCCCCGCGCCGAGCCGGGCGGCGGTGTCGCGTACGTCCGACTGGATCTCGACCTTCACAGCCTGCTTCTCCTCGTCGTCGGATGGCGAGCGTGCCCCTCGCACAGTACGGCGCCGCACTCCGCGAGGTGGCGGCGCCGCGACACCGCCCCGAAGGAGAAAACCCGTTGGTCCGCCGTCGCCGAACTGCGACGATGCCACCTGGTTTCCCAGCGGAGGACATTTGTTCGTTTTCGCGTGTGCGGGGTGCGGTGCCAGGCTGACCTCCCCGCTGTCCCAGGTCGCCCTGCCGGTCCGCGCCCATCAGAAGTACGGCAACGGTATTCAGTTGCCGGTGCTGATGGAGCCGGGCACGTTCGCCGTGGAAGCGGAGCCCTCGGGCCCGCCATGGCGGAGGTGGGAGGAGATCGACCCGGACGAGGCGACGGCCCGCGGCATCCACGCGCCGGTCGAAGCCCTGTCCGACGGCCCGCCCGGCGCGGTCGTCATCGCTCCCGGGGATGTCCGCGGCACCCGACTGATCCCCGAGAAGGCCGGCGGGTACTGCTGCGGTCTCGACGGGGCCGACGGTCCCAACATGGCCTGTGAGGCGTGCGGCCTGCCCGTGGCGAGCAGGATCGACGACTGTTCGCTCTGGCAGGCGGTGTGGCTCGCCCCGAACGTCGTGCAGCGCCGCCGCGTCGGCGACGTCGTGCCGCTGTCCTGGTCCGAGCTGATGGAGACGCCGCTGATCACGTCACCGTACGAGCCGATCGCCGCCTGGGGAGGGCGTGCGGGCACGACGCACTGGTGGTCGTGGAGCCCGCAGTGGGAGGCGGCGGCCGGCCGGGCGCTCGCCCACCTGCTGGCGGCCTCGGAGCGTCGCCCGGTGGCCGTCCCGGACGGCCCGACCGCGGAGGTGTTCCGACGTGCCCTCGACGCCCTGCTGCCCGCCGGCCCACCGGAGCTGCGCGCCGCCCTGGCGGGACCGGGCCGCCCCGCCGCCGACGCGGACCTCCTCCTCGTCCCGGTCCATCCCCAGACGGGCGAGCTGTGGACGCCGTCCGGCGAGAACGGCGGGACCAAGGGCACGGGCACGCCCGGCAGTGGCTCCAGCGGGGCCGCCCTACCCACC
>NZ_JARGEE010000899.1:0-1092 GCF_033794485.1 Streptomyces sp. MB09-02B | reverse complement strand
CCCGAACCCCCGAGCTATGAGGCGCCCCCATTTCCCCGGGGAACCGCAACACCCACCCCAAGTGTCATAAGTGCCGTATAAGCTTCGGACCGCTCCAAGTGCCCACACCGGCACCAGAGTTCGGCACCGCACCGGGGGAGGCTCCCATCAGCACCAGCACCGGCGACATCCTGAGCCCTCTGGGACCGCAGGACCCACGAGAGACGGCCGGCTACCACCTGCAGGCCCGCATCGGCGAGGGCGGCATGGGCACGGTCTACCTGTCGCACACCCGCGGCGGCCAGCCCGTCGCCCTGAAGGTCATCCGCCGCGAGTACGGCCAGGACGCCGACTTCCGCCGCCGCTTCGAGCAGGAGGTCCAGGCCGCCCGCCGCGTGCAGGGCTACCACATCGTCCCGGTCGTCGACCACGACACCACCGGCGAACTCCCCTGGCTGGCCTCGGCGTTCATCGCCGGCATTCCCCTGCACGACGCCCTGGTCGCCTTCGGCCCGCTCCCCCTGCCCGCCGTCTTCCAGCTCGTCGGCTGCGCGGCCCGCGCCCTCACCTCCATCCACTCGGCCGGAGTCATCCACCGCGACCTCAAGCCCAGCAACATCCTGCTGGGCTCCCAGGGCCCGTACGTCATCGACTTCGGCATCGCCCGCGCCGCCGACGCCACCCATCTGACCCAGTCCGGCGGCCTGATCGGCACCCCGCAGTACATGTCGCCGGAACACGCCCTCGGCGAGCAGGTCACCCCGGCCACCGACGTCTTCTCGCTCGGCCTGATCGCCGCGGTCGCCGCCACCGGACGCCACCCGTACGGCGACGGCGGCGCCATCACCATCGCCGCGCAGATCGCCAACACCTCCCAGCGCCCGCCCCGGCTCGACGGCTACGACGACCGGTTGCGCCCCCTGCTGGAGCGCTGCCTGACCGCCGACCCGGCCGAGCGCATCGGCACCGAGGAACTGGCCGCGCTGTGCCAGGAGTCGGCGGACCGGGGCCTCAGCGACTTCACCGGCTGGCTCCCGGCACCGCTCACCGCCGAGATCGCCCGCCGCGAGCAGTCCGCCCAGGCCCCGCCCCAGCCGACGTCACCCCAGATGC
>NZ_JARGEE010000898.1:0-1097 GCF_033794485.1 Streptomyces sp. MB09-02B | reverse complement strand
ACCCCCAGGACGCCCCCTGGCACCAGGTGCGGCTGCTGCTCCGCCTCCACCGCTACGCCCTGGAGGTCCTGCACCCCGAGGCCGTCCCCGTCGACGTACGCCTCCTCGCCGCAGGTGAGGCCCTCAACCGCCACCGTGACGCCAGCGAGGCGGCCTCCGCGGCGGCCTCCGCCGCCCGCACCCCGCGTATCGCCCCGGCCACGGCCTACGCCCTCGGCGTCCTGCACGCCGACCAGCGCCACGAAGTGGAGGCATCCCGGTTCACGTTCCAGCAGTGCTGGCAGAAGGAGACGGTGAGCACGTCGTGACCGAGAACACCGACAGCGCCCCGGAGGCGGCGCACGCCGTCCGAGCGGCCGGCTGCGTCCTGTGGCGCCACTCCCCCGAGGGCGGGGACATCGAGATCTGCCTGGTCCACCGGCCGAAGTACGACGACTGGTCGCACCCCAAGGGGAAACTGAAGCGCGCCGAGGACGCCCTCGCAGGCGCACTGCGCGAGGTCGAGGAGGAGACCGGCCACCGGTGCGCGCCGGGGCCCCGGCTGCCCACGGTCCACTACTTCGCCAACGGCCGCGCCAAGACAGTGCGTTACTGGGCGGCCAGGGCGACAGGCGGCCGCTTCGCACCCACCGCCGAGGTGGACCGGATCCTCTGGCTGCCCCCGGCCGCCGCCCGCGACCGGCTCACCCAGCCGCGCGACCGCGAACTGATCGACGAGTTCCTGACGGCCCTCCGCCACCTGTAGGGCTCGCGGCCCGAGCGCCGCCGCATAGCCCGCTACACCCCGCTACACCCCGCTCAGCGCGTGGCCCTCCGCGTCCGTCCGCGCCAGACTCCGCGCCCGCCGGGCCGGACCGCGCCAGCCACAGGTGCAACGCGCCACACAGAAGCGGCCCTGATCGACGGTGGTCGTACGGTGCTGCTGCGGCGTCTCCGGCTCGTCCTGGTGCACCACACCGACAACGCTACCCAAGGCAAGCACCCCCACGCCCCACAGCCCCGACGCACTTCGAACGGCGAAGCCCCTCGGGGCCGAGGCCCGTTGAACGGGCGAAGCCCTTCAAGGGGCGCGGGGAACTGCGCGACCAGCCCCCACC
>NZ_JARGEE010000897.1:0-1116 GCF_033794485.1 Streptomyces sp. MB09-02B | reverse complement strand
AGAGGAAGTCGCGCACCTCGCGCGGGTCGAGGGTGTGAGGGCCGAGCGGGCGAGGGGCGGCGGTGTCGGCGGCGGCGGGGTGATGCGGGCCGGTGTTCCTGGGCTCCACGTACGCCTCCAGGCGGCCGTCGCGCAGCAGTACGGCCGCGCGGGAGACGCCCGGGTGGGTGAGCAGGGCGGCCTCGATCTCGCCGAGTTCCACGCGGTGACCCCGGACCTTGACCTGGTCGTCGAGTCGGCCCAGGAACTCCAGGACCCCGTCGGCCGTACGGCGGACACGGTCGCCGCTGCGGTACCAGCGGCGGCCGTCCCGTTCGGTGAAGGCGGCGGCGGTGAGGTGGGGATCGCCCAGGTAGCCGGGGGTGAGGCCGGTTCCGGAGATGAGGAGTTCACCGGGTTCGCCGGTGGCGCACTCGTGGCCGTCCTCGCCGACGACGGCCAGTTCCGTACCGGTGATCGGGCG
Organism: Streptomyces sp. MB09-02B; assembly: GCF_033794485.1. Classification (NCBI taxonomy): domain Bacteria; kingdom Bacillati; phylum Actinomycetota; class Actinomycetes; order Kitasatosporales; family Streptomycetaceae; genus Streptomyces; species Streptomyces sp. MB09-02B. The sequence continues at coordinate 653 of NZ_JARGEE010000897.1, read as the reverse complement.
GCCGATGGGGAGGTGGCGGACGTCGTCCGCCGGGCGGGTGCCGATGATGTGGCAGGTGGCGTTGATGGTGGTCTCGGTGGGGCCGTAGAGGTTGGCGATCCGGTGGGGCCGAGGGCGGGGAAGGGCGCGGGGGCCGCTTCCGGCGTCGGTGGTGCCGACGGTGACGGTGACGGTGACGGTGTCCAGGAGGTCGAACCAGCGGCGTACGTGGGCGGCGGGCAGGGCCTCGCCGCCCACGTGGACCCAGCGCAGGGCGGAGAGGTCGGGGGCCGTGCCGCCGTTCCGGTGGGCGTGTTCCTCGGCGGCGGTGAGCAGGCGTTCCCACAGGGTGGGGACCGAGCTCCACACCGTGATCCGGTCCGCCACGACGCGGTCGAGCAGGGCCTCCGGGTCACGCAGCAGGTCGCGGGAGAGGGTGTGCACGGTGGCGCCGACCAGCAGGGGTGCCAGCAACTGCCGTACGGAGGCGTCGAAACAGGCCGACGCGGTCTGTGCGAGCCGGTCGCCGGGGCCGTAGCCGAACGTGGTCAGTGACCAGTCGAGGTAGTTCGTCATCGACCGGTGGGTGATGGGCACGGCCTTGGGGCGGCCCGTCGAGCCGGAGGTGAAGATGACGTAGGCGATGGCGTCGGGATCGGCAGGGGGTTCGGGGG
>NZ_JARGEE010000896.1:0-1123 GCF_033794485.1 Streptomyces sp. MB09-02B | reverse complement strand
GGGCTGTTGGGGCTTTGACGGTCGCCTTCCCGTTGGTGGGGGACTGTCGTGCGGCGGCCAAAGCTTGATCGTGGCTGGTCGCGCAGTTCCCCGCGCCCCTTAAGGGGCTTGGTGGCGCCCCACGGTGACTGGTCACGCCCCTTCCTGCGCCCCTCGCGCCCCCCAGAATGGTTAGCGGTCGGCGGCTCGTTCGGGCCCGGCATGCGGGGCAGCCGCATATGCCCACCTCAGGGCGCTGACGTGCCTCCTCGGCCCCAACAGCGGTGAAAAGCAGGCAAGTCGACCCACCTTAGTCACCTGTCCGCATGTTCCGCTGGAAAATGCCAGATCCCTCACCCCCTCGCGCACACGGTGCGTAGCGTCTGCGTCACTCAGCCGAACCGCAGGCAGGAGGGGAGCCACGGTGCCCGGAATCGACGAGTGTCTGGTGGAGGCCATGAGGCTGCCCGGTGCCCTGGGCGCCGCGGTGGTCGACTGGACCAGCGGACTGGCGCTGGGCACGGTCGGGGAGGCTCCCGGCGGTGACCACGAGACGACCGCGGCGGAGGCGGCGGAACTGGCGCGGCTCGCGGCGGAGCACCGGGCGTTCGCACCGGAGGAGGGTTCCGACTGGTCCGGGGCGGATCTGCCGGTCGAGGACCTGATCGTCAGCAACCGGGACACGTATCACGTGCTGCGGTTCGTGCGGACGACGTTCGACAGCAGTGTGTTCCTGCACCTGTGGCTGGCGCGTACGGACGGCAACCTCGCGCTGGCCCGGATCCGGCTCGGCGAGATGGCGGGACGGCTGGTGCTGGCATGAGCGTGATCACCACACCGGTACCCGCCCCGGTACCCACCCCGGCGCCCCCTCTCCCGGTGCGCGGCGAGCACTTCCGGCAGGCCGTTTCCCCGATGCTGAGCCGTCTCGCCGCCGAGCGTGCCACCGGTGTCCTGCTGCGCGAGACCGGTGCGCTGTACCTGTCCGACGGCGAGGTCGTGCACGCCGAGAGCCCCCGCTCACCGGGGCTCGACGTGCTGCTCGCCACCGGCGGCATCCTGGACTCCGACGGCTGGCGGGAGGCGGTCGACACGGCCGGGGCCGGGCTGCGGGTCGGGCGCTTCCTGGTGGACAGCGGCCGGG
>NZ_JARGEE010000895.1:0-1129 GCF_033794485.1 Streptomyces sp. MB09-02B | reverse complement strand
GAAACGGGGGTGGGTACGGTCTCGGGCGCGGCGGTGGTGTGGCCGGGGTGAATCTGCTCGCGTTGCGCAGTCACAACGGGGCGCTGGTTCTGGATCTGCTGCGCAGGGCCGGGACGGCCGGGATAAGTCGGCTGGAGCTGGCCGACCGGACCGGGCTCACCCCGCAGGCCGTCAGCAAGATCACCGCTCGGTTGCGGGCGGACGGGTTGGTGACGGAGGCGGGGTACCGGGCGTCCACCGGTGGCAAGCCGCGCACCGTACTACGGCTCGTACCCGATGCCGGGCACGCGGTCGGCCTCCACCTCGACCGCGACGAGCTGACGGCCGTGCTCTGCGATCTGACCGGCGCGGTGGTCGCGCGGCGACGGGCGCCGTTGGATTTGGGGGCCGGGGCGGACAACGTGGTCGAGGGCGCGGCGCGTGAGGTGGAGGCGCTGTTGGCGGGAGCGAGCGAGGGGCGGGGGGCCGTCGCTGCCATCGGTGATGCGGCCGCCGCTTCCGTCGCTGCCGTCGGCGAGGCGGCCGTCGCGCCAGTCGGTGAGGCGGCTCCTCTGCTCCCCGTGCTCGGTGTCGGTGTCGCCCTGCCCGGGCCTCTCGATCATCTGCACGGTGTGCTGCATCGGGTCACCGGGTTTCCGGAGTGGGACGGGTTTCCCCTGCGGGCGGCGCTGGCGCGGCGGCTGGGGGTGCCGGTGGTGGTGGACAAGGACACCAACGCGGCGGCCCTGCGGCTCGCGGCGGACGCCGGCGCGCACGGATCCTTCGCCTACCTCCACCTCGGTACGGGGCTGGGTGCCGGGCTCGTGATCGACGGGACCGTCCACCGGGGTGCCCGGACCCGGGCCGGGGAGTTCGGGCACCAGGTCGTCCAGTTGGACGGGCCGATGTGCGAGTGCGGGAACCGGGGGTGCGTCGAGGCGCTGTGCCTCGCGGCGGTGGCGCGGGGGGACGTGGAGGAGGCGGCGCGGGTGCTCGGGACGGGGGCCGCGAACCTCGTGGGGCTCCTCGACATCGAGGTCGTGCTGTTGGGCGGGCGCACGATCGAGGCCCGGCCCGAGGTGTTCGTGCGGGGGGTCGGGTTCGTGCTCGACGAGTGGGCTCGGCTGCAGGGAGAGGATCCGGCCGTGCC
>NZ_JARGEE010000894.1:0-1135 GCF_033794485.1 Streptomyces sp. MB09-02B | reverse complement strand
GGGTTCGGCCGGGGGTTCGGCCGACGGTGCGTTCGGGGGTTCCGTCGGTGGGTCGCTCGGCGGGAGTGGCATGAGGCGGGGGACGTGGGCCGTGCCGTGGCGCAGGGCGAGTTGGGGTTCTCCGGTGGCCAGGGCGCGCGGCAGGGCGGCCAGGGAGCTGTCCGTGTCGTCGAGGTCGACCAGGACCACGCGGTCGGGGTGTTCCGTCTGGGCGGTCCGGGCGAGACCCCATACGGCGGCGTAGCCGGGCGCGGGGCCGGGGTCGTCCGGGCCGGTGGTGACGGCACCGTGGGTGACGAGGACCAGTCGGGTGTCGGCCATCCGTTCGTCGGCGAGCCAGGGGCGCAGCACGTCGAGGGCCTGCCGGGTCGTGGTGTGGGCGTCGGCGCCGGCGTCGTCGTGGCCGGGCGGGTCGCAGAAGACGACCACGGCGGCGGGCGCGGGGCCGCCGGCGTCGATCGTCTCGGTGAGGGCGCCGCGGTCGAGGTACGGGACGACGTCCGCGCCGAGCGTGGCCGCCAGCCGGGGGCGCAGTTCACGTGGGTCGAGGCCGAGCATGCCCCAGCCGCCGGTCGTGGGGGCGGGGGTGGTGGAGAGGGGCACGGTCGGCCACCTCAGGCGGTACAGGGGCTCGGTGGGCGGCTGTTCGGCGCGGGCGGCGGCCCGGATCGGCGCGGGGGCGCGCAGGGTGAGGGCGGCGATGTCCAGGACGGGCAACCCGTCGGGTGTGGCGGCCCGGACGCGGACCCCGCCGTCGTCCGTGGGGGTGAGCGTGACCTGGAGTTCGGTCGCGCCGGCCGCGTGCAGCCGTACGCCCGACCAGGCGAAGGGCAGTCCGGCGGGGACGGCCGCCGAGCCGGGACGGTCCGCGCCGAGGACGCCGAGGGCGAGGGGCTGGAGGGCGGCGTCGAGGAGCGCGGGGTGGAGGGCGTGGCCGTCTGCGCCCGCGCCGCCGGTGGCGTCACCCTCCGGGTCGCTGGGCAGGGCGACTTGGGCGTGGAGCGCGCCGTCCGTCTGCCAGAGGGCCGTCAGGCCCTGGAAGGCGGGGCCGTAGTCGAGGCCGGCCTCGGCGGTCTCGGTGTAGAAGTCGTCCAGGGGGACGCGTCGGGCGCCGGGCGGTGGCCAGGTGGTGGTG
>NZ_JARGEE010000893.1:0-1136 GCF_033794485.1 Streptomyces sp. MB09-02B | reverse complement strand
TATTTTTTTTTTTTTTTTTTTCAACATAAGGACGCATACCAAATTTCTGCCTGTCTCGGTGGCTCGGAAATTTTTTTAAGAGACAGCCACCTTCCCGTCCCCGGCGACCTCGGCACCCCACCCCGGCGGGACCACGCCGACCGCCTCGCCGCCCTGGACGACGACGCGTGGGGCAGACTTCGACTCGCCCCCGGCTGGACCGACGTACCGGACCGGGCCGAGGAGGAGGTACACACCCCATGAGCCAGACCGTCGACCGCGCGCTCAGCATCCTGCCGCTGCTCGCCGAGGGCCCCGCCGACCTCGGCCGGGTCGCCGACCGCCTGGGCGTCCACAAGTCCACCGCCCTGCGCCTCCTGCGCACCCTCCACGAACACGGCCTGGTCTACCGCCAGTCCGACCAGCGCTACCGCCTCGGCGCCCGCCTCTTCGCCCTCGCCCAGGAGGCCGTGGAGAACCTCGACATCCGCGAGATCGCCCACCCCCACCTGGTACGTCTCAACGAACAGTGCGGCCACACCGTCCACCTCGCCGTCCACGAGGAGAACGAGGTCCTCTACATCGACAAGGTGGAGAGCCGCTACCCGGTCCGGATGTACTCCCGGATCGGCAAGCCGGTCGCCATCACGGTCGCCGCCGTCGCCAAGCTGTGCCTCGCCGACCTCCCCGAAGCCGAGCGCCGCGCCGTCGCGGAGAAGCTCGACTACCCCCTCTACACGTCCCGTTCGACCCCCAACGCCCCCGCCTTCCTCAAGGAGCTGGCGCGGGTCCGCGAACAGGGCTGGGCCACCGACCTCGGTGGCCACGAGGAGTCCATCAACTGCGTCGCCGCGCCCGTCCGGGGCGCCGACGGCCGGGTCGTCGCCGCGATGTCGGTCTCGGCGCCCAACGTCGTCGTCACCGCCGACGAACTCCTCACCCTGCTCCCGCTGGTCCGCCGCACCGCGGACGCGATCAGCGGCGAGTACTCCGGCAGAACCCCCACGTCAGACCCCGTATGACGGACAAGGACCCCCGATGACCGACAAGATCGCCCTCACCCCGAAGACCCACACCACACCCCCGGCGAAGTTCTCCCACGGCGTCAGGAAGGGCAACATCGTCCAGGTCGCGGGCCAGGTCGGCTTCCTCCCCGC
>NZ_JARGEE010000892.1:0-1138 GCF_033794485.1 Streptomyces sp. MB09-02B | reverse complement strand
GGAGGGGTGGCTCGCTCTGTCGTGGCGGTGGCTCGCTCTGCTCGTCCGGCCGGACCGGTGTGCGTGGTCGCCTCGGGTTCGTCGGCGCTCATGAGGGCTGCTCCGTGGCGGACGCGGCGGTCTTGCGCAGGCCGCGTTCGATGCGGTCGGCGAGGCCCTTCGCCTCGTGGCCGAGGCCGGACTGGGCCGGGGCGGTGGTGGCACCGGACTTCATCGCGTCCTCGGCGGCCTGCGGTTCGGTGACCGTGCGGCCGTCCGCGAAGCCGGAGACGGCGTAGACGACCACGGGGACGTCGGTGAGGACGGAGATCGTCCAGGAGGCCCGCTGACCGTCGCCGAAGCCGGCGGCGACGGTGCCCTCGGCGGCGTACGGGCGGGGCATCAGGTCGGTGCGGCGGTCGAGGCCGTTCTTCGCGAAGCGGGCCTTGAGCGCGGTCATCGCGGCGGCGTCCGTCTTGGTGAACAGCAGGCCGACGGTGGTGACGTTGCTGCGGGTGGCATCGGTGTAGGTGGCGCGCAGCAGCCGCAGGCAGCCGACCGGGGCGAGGGCCTTGCGCAGCAGCGGGTCGAAGGCGTCGGCGCAGCCGCTGTCGGGCGCGACGGCGATCCGGGTCCAGGTGCGGTCGGTGCCGCCGGGTCCGGCGCCCTCGCCCTGGACGGTGGGCGGGAACAGCGCGTCCACGGGCACGCCGTGCCACAGCTCGCCGGCTGCGGCGAAAGTGTCGCGGGAATCGTCCGCCCCGGAGTCCCCGGTGAGCCAACTCCCGGCCGCCGCACCGCCGATGAGGCCGACGCCGAGCACCACGCAGGCGGCCACGGCCGCCGCCCGCGCCTTGGTGGGCCGGGGTTTGCGCCGTCCGTCCCGCGACTCGGGCGGCGTCCAGGGAGAGGTGTCCGGCTCCGCGAACGTCACGAAGGGGCGCCCGGGGGATGCTCCGAGCACGCCGTCGAGGGCCTCGGCCGACCGCCGGGAGGAACTCGACGGGGGCTGCCAGCCGCCGGGTCGCTCGGGGGTGAGGGGACGCGGCCGGGGCGTCCCCTCCGGACCGGTCTCCTCGGGCAGCGGACGTCGGAGGGGTGAGGCGGGGGGCGGCACTGCGCCCCCCGCCTCACCCCCCCGACGTCCGCGTCCCCGGGA
>NZ_JARGEE010000891.1:0-1164 GCF_033794485.1 Streptomyces sp. MB09-02B | reverse complement strand
GGTGGGGGGAGTCGGGCAGGGGCCACACGGGCGTGCCGTCGAGGAGCACCTCGTACGCCGAGGCCGTGCCCGGCGCGAGTCCCGTCACCGGGACCAGCGCGTAGTGGTGGCCGGCGATCTGGAAGGTGCGGGCCTCACCGCCCCCGCCGCCGGCGCAGCGGACCTCGGCGACGCAGGGACGGCTCGCCTCGACCCAGACGGTCGCGGACGAGCCGTCCACATATCTCAGCAGTGGTCCCAGACGCAGCCCCGCCATGAGCGTCACCCACTCCCTCGCTGTCGGCTTCGCCACAGGGGCGCGCCCTCCTCCGTCGCCCCGTACGGTACGGAACGACGGAGGGGAACGGGGAGGTTCCGGACCACTTTCTCGCCCGCGTGTCAGCAGCTCGACAGGTAGCTGGTCAGGGCGCTCTTCTCGGCGGAGTCGACCGAGAGGTCGTAGTAGTACTTCACCTGGACCCAGGCGCGGACGTACGTGCAGCGGTAGGCCGTGCGCGACGGCATCCAGGTGGCGGGGTCCTGGTCGCCCTTCGCCTGGTTCACGTTGTCGGTGACCGCGATGAGCTGCGGCCGGGTGAGGTCGTTGGCGAAGGCCTGCCGGGTGGCGCTGCTCCAGCTGTCGGCGCCGGAGTCCCAGGCCTCGGCGAGCGGCACGAGGTGGTCGATGTCCAGGTCGGAGGCGAGGGTCCAGGTGGCGCCGTCGTACGGGGAGTACCAGCTGCCGCTGGTGGAGGCGCAGGCGGAGTCGGTGACGACGTTCGTGCCGTCGCGCTTGAGGACCGTCTCGCGGGTGTTGCAGGTGCCGCTGATGGTGATCCAGTGGTTGAAGAGGTCCCGGTTGTAGCCGGTGCGGTCCTCGGTCGCCACGGTGAGGGCGGCGGAGGCGGTGGGAGCGTTGAAGAGTGCGGCGGAGGCTATCAATCCGCTGAGCGCCGCGAGTATGCTGACTCGTCGACGCGCGTAGAACCTGCGCATGTGAACTCCTTGTGGGGCCGGGGGTGTTGGGGAGCGGCGATTGAAGGGTCGCGGCGTGGTGTTACCGGCGGATGTTCGTCGGATGAGAAGTTAATGACGTGCGCATGACACGACAAGGGGTGCGGTCGTGATTGTGGCCGGGCGCCCTGTGGGGTGTGGGGCGCCTGGCCACAATCACGACCGCACCCC
>NZ_JARGEE010000890.1:0-1169 GCF_033794485.1 Streptomyces sp. MB09-02B | reverse complement strand
CCCCCGTCATCCGCCCGCCCCGGTCGTCCGCCCGCATCCGTGCCGCCGCGTCCGACCGGACATCCAAGCGAGTGGGGGGCGGCCGAGCAAGTCCGAGCGCCCGGCGAAGGTGTGAGACGGGCCCTGCGGCTCCTTCGGCTGCGGGTGGGTGAGGCGTCTCGCGTCTCGTCGTCGCGGGACCGTTCCTCCTGGCGGTGGCGTCAGCCTCGGGGGAAGTCGGCGGTCGGCAGGACCAGGCCGAGGAGGGTGGAGGTCATGTCGACTTCACCGCCGTAGGAGACGGACAGCTACGCCTGCTCGTACGGGCCCCCGAGCCCCCACGCCTCGTGCATCGCGTCGGCGAACGTCGCCGCGATCTTGTGTTCGCCGGAGGTGTTGGGGTGGGTGCCGTCGTAGGTGTCCCAGTGGATGTCGTACGACGGGGGCGGGGAGGCCAGCAGGAGCGGGGAGCGGGGTTCGTCGAGGTCGGCGGCCGACTTGGCGAGGAGTTCGTTGAAGCGGGCGACCTGGGCCGCGAAGGGGGCGTCGGACTCGGCGCGGACGTTCGGGGTGACCGGCAGGAGGACCATGCGGATGTGCGGATCGGCCTCGCGGGCGGCCTCGACGAAGCGGCGGGTGTTCTCGGCGGTCTGCTCGGCGTTCGTGTAGAAGCCCAGGTCGATGAGGCCCAGGGAGACGAGGAGGACGTCGGCCCGGTGGGTGCGGACCGCGTCGGCGATCAGCGGGGCCATGTGGAGCCAGCCCTCGCCCCAGCCCGCGAGGTGGGCGCGGGGGAAACGCGGGTCGGGGTCGGCGTACTCGTACGACGTCGGGGTGTCCGTCGCCTTGTCGTAGAGCGTCTCGCGTGGACCGACGATCTTGAACGGGCCGTCGTACGTCGCGCGCAGGTGCTGCCAGAGCCAGTAGCGCCACGTGTGTTCGCCCGCGCTCCCGATCGTCATGGAGTCGCCTACGGGCATGAACCTGAGCATCCGCTCATCATGGACGATCGCTACCGGGTGGTAGGTAGCGGCCGCCCACCGGGTGCTGTGAGTCTGGCCACGTTGTCGGGTGTGGGTGTGGGTGCGGCTGCAGGTGCGGGTGCGTGGGGGCTGTCTTCAGGGCGCGGGGAACTGCGCGAGAGGCCCCACCGGGCCCGCGCCCGACAACGCACCCGACCCCCACGGCGC
>NZ_JARGEE010000088.1:0-25518 GCF_033794485.1 Streptomyces sp. MB09-02B | reverse complement strand
CTCGCTGCGCCGGGGCCGGGAGCCCGGGGGACTGCTGAGTGCTCACCGCACCAGGGTGTCATGGGGCCCGCGGTGCCCGGCCGCCGGTTCGAGGCGACGGCCGGGCCGGCCCGTCAGCGGATCTCGATGGTGATGGTCGAACCCTTGGGCGCCGTGTCCCCGCCGTCCACCGACTGGCTCCTGACCTCGTCGCCGAAGAGCCCGAGGATGCCCCGGTCCTCCTCGACCTCGAAACCGGCGTCCTTCAGCTGCCGGGTCGCGTCGTCGACGCTGTCGCCCACGACGTCCGGGACCTCCACCATCACGGGCCCCTTGGAGAGCGTCAGGGTGACGGTGTCGCCCTGGCCGACCTGTTTGCCGACGCCCGGAGACTGCTCGGCCACGAGCCCCTTGTCGAACTCGGAGTTGACCCGCCCGGGGGCGATCTTCACCTTCAGCCCCGCCTCCTCCAGCTGGGCTCTGGCGTCCGCGACCGACGCACCCGACACCTCGGGCACGTCCACCGGGGCGCCCCGGCTGACCACGATCCTGACCGCCGCGCCGGACGAGATCTCGGTGCCCGCGCCCGGCTGGGTGCCGATCACCTGGCCCCGGACGACCTCGTCGCTGAACTCCCGTGTCACCACGCCCGGTTCGAGTCCGTCGTCCTTCAGCTGAGTCTTCGCCTCGGCCAGCGGGGTGCCCTTCAGATCCGGCACCCTCACGGTCTGCGGACCCTTGGAGATCGTCACCGTCACGGTGTCGTTGTCCCGGATCCGCTCGCCGGGCGCCGGATCGGTGCCGATCACCCTGCCGCGCTCGACGGTGTCACTGAACGCCTGCCTGACGTCGACGGCCAGCCCGGCGCCCTCCAGCCGTCTCGTGGCGTCCGCCTCGCTCTGCTGCAACACGGCCGGGACCTGCGTGAACTGGCCCGAGTTGATGTACCAGACACCCCCGCCCACCCCCAGGACGAGCACCACGGCGACGACGACCGCCCACAGCCCGCGCCGGGGCGCGGCGGAGGCACGGGTGCGCCGGGGCGGCGGCGGAGGCGAATCGAACCGGCTCGTGCGGTGCAACCGCTCGTCGGGATCCAGCCCCACCGACCGCGACACGGACAGGGAGCGCGGGATCACGCTCGTCCGGTCCTCCGTGCTGTCGTGGCCGTCGGCTATCGCCTGTGGCGGCACGGCGTCCAACTGCTCGGCGCTCAGCCCCGCTTGTGCCTCCAGGGTCTGCGCGAGCAGTGCCACGGCGTCGTACGGCCGCAGCTCCGGATCGCGGGCGGTCGCCGAGGCGACCAGTGCGTCCAGCGCGTAGGGCAGCCCCGGCACCGCGGCCGACGGCGGCGGCACATCGTCGTGGAGCGCGTGGTAGAGCACCTGCGCGGGGGAGTCGCCGGCGTGCGGCTTGCCCCCGGTGAGCATCTCGTAGAGCATCACGCCGCACGCGTACACGTCGACGCGGGTGTCGGTCGTGCCGTGCTCCAGCTGCTCGGGGGCGAGGTAGGAGACGGTGCCGAGGACGGCGCCGGTGGTGCTGGTGACGGTGTCCACGGCCCGGACGAGCCCGAAGTCGGCGACCTTCACCCGGCCGTCGTCCCCTATCAGCACGTTCTCCGGCTTCATGTCCCGGTGCACGAACCCGGCGCGGTGCGCGGCGCCCAGCGCGGCGAGCACCGGCTCCAGGATGTCCAGCGCGGCGCGGGGCTGCAGTGCCCCGCGCTCCCGCAGCACGTCACGCAGGGTGCAGCCGGCGACGTACTCCATCGCGAGGTAGACGTACGAGCCGTCGGTGCCCTGGTCGTAGACCCCCACCACGTTCGGGTGGGAGAGCCGGGCCACCGACTTCGCCTCCCGGATGAACCGCTCGACGAACGTCCGGTCCGCGGCCAGCGTCGGATGCATCACCTTGAGCGCGAGCACGCGGTCGAGGCGGGTGTCCACGGTCCGGTAGACCGTGGCCATCCCGCCGACCGCGATCCGCGCCTCGACTCGATACCGGCCGTCGAGCACCTGGCCGACCAGCGGGTCCTGAAGGGTCGTGTCCACGCAGGTGAGTGTACGAGCCGACGCCGACAAGCCCATCGGCCCCGTGGCCCGCGAGACGTACTGCAGCAGACCTGTGACCGAGTCCGGAGGGCTGTGACGAGCGGGTCTCCGGCCGAACTCGTTCGGCTGTTCTAGTGACGGGCGGGGAGGCGTGAGCTCCGCCTCAGAACGCCGGGCGCTCCGGATCCAGCCGCGCCAGCCCCTCGCCGGGCGAGGACGCCTCGGCGAAGTGACGGCGGGGGATGCGGCCCGCCCGGTACGCCAGCCGTCCGGCCTCCACCGCGTGCCGCATGCCCTCGGCCATCAGGACCGGCTCCTGCGCCCGGGTCACGGCGGAGGCGAGCATGACACCGGCGCACCCCAACTCCATCGCGAGCGCGACGTCCGACGCCGTCCCGGCACCCGCGTCCAGGATCACGGGCACGCGCGCGTGCTCGACGATCAGCTGGAAGTTGTGCGGGTTGCGGATGCCGAGCCCGGAGCCGATGGGGGAGCCGAGCGGCATGATCGCGGCACAGCCCACGTCCTGGAGCTTGCGCGCCAGCACGGGGTCGTCGTTCGTGTACGGCAGCACCGTGAAACCGTCGTCGACGAGCGTCTCGGCGGCGTCGAGCAGTTCGATCGGGTCGGGCAGCAGGGTGCGCTCGTCGGCGATGACCTCCAGCTTGACCAGGGACGTACCGAGCGCCTCGCGCGCGAGGCGGGCCGTCAGCACGGCCTCGCCCGCCGTGAAGCAACCGGCAGTGTTGGGCAGCACGCGGATGCCGAGCCGTTCGAGCACGGACAGGACCGAGCCGTGCGTGCCGGCGTCGACCCGGCGCATCGCGACCGTGGTCAGCTCCGTGCCGGAGGCCACCAGCGCGCGCTCCAGGACGTCCAGGCCGCTCGCGCCGCCGGTGCCCATGATCAGGCGGGACGCGTAGGTCGTGCCGCCGAGGACGAAGGGGTCGTCTGCCATGGGATCAGCCTCCTTGGACGGCGGTGAGGACCTCGACACGGTCCCCCTCGGCGAGGGCGGTGGTCGTCCACCGCGCGCGCGGGACGACGGTTTCGTTGAGGGCGGCGGCGACACCGGAGACGGACGGCGTGAGCGTCCGCACGATCGCGTCGAGGGCCGTGCCGGGGGCGACCTGCCGCGGCTCCCCGTTGACGGACACGGTCAGGGTCCCGGTGGTGCTCATACGGCTGGTGCTCATACGGGCTGCTCCAGGAGTTCGCGGGCCGCGCCGGCGCGGAACCGCAGGGGGGTGAAGTCGCGTGCCTCCGCCGGCAGTTCACCAGTGGTCAGCACCTCGGCCATGACGTCGCCGGTGACCGGCGTGAGAAGCACCCCGTTGCGGTAGTGGCCGGTCGCCAGGAGCAGGCCGTCCAGTCCGCTCGGGCCGAGGAGCGGGGCGTTGTCGGGGGAGGCGGGGCGCAGTCCCGCACGGGTCTCGGTGAGCGGCAGTTCGGTGATCCCTGGGACGAGTTCGTGGGCGTCCCGCAGCAGTTCGTACACCCCGCCCGCGGTGACCGTCGTGTCCCAGCCCTGTTCCTCGCTGGTCGCGCCGACGACGAGTTCGCCGTTCTCGCGCGGCACCAGATAGACCTGGCTGCCGCGCACCACGGCCCGCACGGTACGGGTCAGGAAGGGCGCGTACGGCTTCGGCACGGTCAGCCGCAGCACCTGCCCCTTCACCGGCCGCACCGGCGGCCGCACGTCGACCGGCACCCCCGCGAGCCGCCCGCTGAGGCTGCCCGCGGCGAGGACGGTGTGTCCGGCACTCAGCCGGTCGCCGTCGCCGGTCCGGATCCCGGTGGCCCGGTCCCGGGCCACCGACAGCTCCTCGGCCCAGGCCCGGTGGAACACCACCCCGGCGCGTTCGCAGGCCGCGACCAGGGCCGCCGAGAGCCGCCTCGGGTCGACCTGGTGGTCCCCGTCGACCCGCAGTCCGCCGCGCACGCCCGGCGCGAGCATGGGTTCCAGGCGACGGCACTCCCGCCCGCTCAGCCACTCCGAGTCGAGGCCCGACCGGCGTTGCAGGGCGTGCAGTTCGCGCAGATGGGCGCGGTCGTCGGCGTCGAGCGCGACGGCGAGGGTGCCGGAGCGGCGGTAGCCGAGGTCGAGGCCGGTGGCCTCCGTCAACTCGGCCGCGAAGTCCGGGTAGCGGCGCGCGGACTCCAGGTTGAGCCCGAGCAGCGTCTCCTCGCCGTAGTGCAGTTCGGTCACGGCGGCGAGCATCCCGGCCGCCACCCGCGCGGCCCCGCCGCCCGGCTCGGGATCGACCACGGCCGTGGCGAACCCGCGCTGCGCGGACCGCCACGCCGTGACGAGGCCGATGATCCCGCCCCCCACGACGAGGACGTCTGACGTGTGCGTACGCGACATGGGCGTCCAGCCCCTCCCTTCGCCGGCATGACCCGGATCAGGTTCGTACGGTCGGAGGCCGCCAGCCTCCCTCTCAGCCCGGTGCGTCCGGGCTCCCGCGAGTGCTCTACGGTGGCCCACCCTAGCCCCCGCCGATCGCCTCAGTAAGGGAGCCCGTGCCCATGGCCCGCTCGCTCGAAGGTCTCGTCCTCGCCCCCGTCGCCGACCAGGCCCCAGGTCAGGTGGGCACCCGCACCCGGTTCACGTACCACGAGGAGGACGGCGAGATCTGGGCGGACTACGCGGGCGGCGACGTCGTGCGCGGCCGGCTCGTGGGCACGCGCGCGGGGGACCGCCTGGACTTCCGCTACGTGCAGTTGAAGACCGACGGCACCACCGCCTCCGGGCACTGTGTGTCCCTCGTCGTCGAACTGCCCGACGGGCGGGTCCGGCTGGAGGAGACCTGGGAGTGGGAGTCGCGGCCCGGCAGCGGTACGAGCGTGGTGGAGCAGGTCGACGAGCCCGCGGACCGCGCCCGCTGAGCGCCACCGCCCGCCCCCTTCCGGACGACCTGATCGCCCACCCCCTGACTGACCGAATATCAGTTGTCTATGGTGATCGGGTGAGCGAGCAGACGCAGCTGAGGGGCGGATCACCGGCGCGGCGCGTGGTCGTCGTGGGCGCGGGCATGGCGGGCGTGCAGACGGCGGTCGCCCTGCGGGAACAGGGCTTCACCGGCGACGTGATCCTGCTCGGCGCCGAGCCGCACCAGCCCTACGACCGCCCTCCCCTCTCCAAGGCCGTCCTGCTCGGCAACGCCGAGGGCTCCGCCTTCGACGTCGACTTCGAGGCGCTCGGCATCGACCTCCGGCTGGGCCGCGAGGTCACCGGCCTGCGCCCCGCCGACCACGAACTGGACACGCCCGTCGGCCCCGTCCCGTACGACGTCCTCGTCGTCGCGACCGGCGCGGAACCGATCCGGCTGCCGGGCGCCGAAGGGGTGCCCGGGGTGCATCTGCTGCGGACCCTGGACGACGCCGAGCGGCTGCGGCCCGTGCTGGCACGGCAGCACGACATCGTGGTCGTGGGCGCGGGCTGGATCGGCGCCGAGTTCGCCACGGCCGCCCGTGAGGCGGGCTGCGCGGTGACGGTCGTCGAGGCGGCCGACCGCCCACTCGCGGGCGCGCTCCCGGCGGAGGTGGCCGCCCCGATGACCGCCTGGTACGCCGACAGCGGCACCACGCTGCGCACCCACGCGCGCGTGGAGCGCGTCGAGCCCGGGACGGTGGTCCTGGACGACGGCACCCGGATCCCGGCCGGCGCGGTCGTCGTCGGCATCGGCGCGCGCCCCGCCACGGCCTGGCTGACGGACTCCGGCATCGAGCTCGGCGCCCAGGGGGAGGTGGTGGCCGACGACCATCTGCGCACGTCCGCACCGGACGTCTACGCCGTCGGTGACTGCGCCTCCTTCCCCTCGGGCAGGTACGGTCGGCGCCTCCTCGTGCACCACTGGGACAACGCCCTCCAGGGCCCCCGCACGGTCGCCGCGAACATCGTCGGTGAGACCCCAGAGCCCTACGACCCCGTGCCCTACTTCTGGTCCGAGCAGTTCGGCCGGTTCGTCCAGTACGCCGGGGACCACGCCTCGGCCGACACCATGGTCCGGCGCGGCGACCCGACCGGCGCCGCCTGGTCGGTGTGCTGGCTGCGCGAGACCCGGCTGGTCGCCCTGCTGGCGGTGGGCCGCCCCCGGGACCTGGCCCAGGGCCGCCGCCTGATCGAGGCGGGCACACCGATGGACCCGCTGCTGCTGGAGGATGCGGCGAGGCCGCTGAAGGCGGCGAAGGCGTAGGCCGGAGCGTGTTCTCCCGCCGTCCGGCGCGCCACGCACCTTTCGTCGCCCCGCCGGAGGCGGCTCGGCTACCCACTGTCAGTCCCAGATGGCAGTCTTGGAGACGTGACCGAGATTGACGCAAAGATCGATGCTCTCGTCCCCGCGTGGCTGACCCTCCCCGACATCGCAGAGATGCTGGACGTCGAGGTGACCCGCGTGCGGCAGCTGGTGAAGGAAGGCCAGCTCATCGCCGTACGCCGTGGTGAGAACCGCGCGCTGCACGTCCCCGCCGCCTTCATCGACGGAGACAAGGTGGTCAAGGGCCTGACCGGCACCCTGACCCTGCTGAGGGACGACGGCTTCACCGACGAAGAGATGCTGGAGTGGCTCTTCACTCCGGACCCCAGCCTGCCCGGGACACCGGCCCAGGCCCTGAGCGAGAATCGCGGCACGGAGGTGAAGCGCCGCGCCCAGGCGCTCGCCGTCTGACCGGAACCACCCGCTCGTACGGCGTACGGGGGCCGGGGCCCGCGAGGGCCGCGTCCCCGTACGCCGCACCGATCACTCACGCCAACGGGGGACGCACCCATGCCCGACGCCGCCGCACAGCTCGCCGACGCCCGGCTCTACCTCTGCACGGACGCCCGCAGGCGCCAGGGCGACCTCCCGCGGTTCCTGGACGCGGTCCTCGGCGGCGGCGTGGACATCGTGCAGCTCCGCGACAAGGGCATGGAGGCCGCCGAGGAGCTGGAGCACCTCCAGGTCTTCGCGGACGCCTGCCGCCGGCACGGCAAGCTGCTCGCCGTCAACGACCGCGCGGACGTCGCCCACGCCATCGGCGCGGACGTGCTGCACCTCGGCCAGGGCGACCTCCCGGTCCCCGCCGCCCGCGCCCTCCTCGGCCCGGACGTGCTCATCGGCCGTTCCACCCACGCCGAGGAGGAGGCCGCCGCGGCGGCCGTCCAGGAGGGCGTGGACTACTTCTGCACGGGCCCCTGCTGGCCCACCCCCACCAAGCCCGGCCGGCACGCCCCCGGCCTGGACCTCGTCCGGTACACCGCCGCCCTCGCCACCGACCGCCCCTGGTTCGCCATCGGCGGCATCGACCTCGGCAACCTCGACGAGGTCGTCGACGCCGGAGCCCGGCGGGTGGTGGTCGTCCGGGCGATCACGGAGGCCGACGACCCGGGAGCCGCCGCGGCGGAGTTCACCAAGCGGCTGCACGCCCTCTAGCCGGTCGCGCCCGCGACAGCCCGCGTTCTGCGGCGGGCCTGGGCTGTCCAAGTCGGTCCACGGCTGTCCAAAGCGTGGACAGCAGCTCGACAAAGGGGACAAAAGCACCTGGTTTGGTTGGGGGGCGGCCCTGACCTGACTAACCTGCCCGTATGGCCCTAGGAACCGCTTCGACCAGGACGGACCGCGCACGGACCGTGCGTGACATGCTCGCCACGGGCAAAACCACCTACTCCTTCGAGTTCTGGGCGCCCAAGACGGCGAAGGGCGAGCGGAACCTGTGGAACGCCCTCCGCAGGATCGAGGCGGTCGCGCCCAGCTTCGTCTCCGTGACGTACGGCGCGGGCGGCTCCACCCGGGCCGGCACCGTGAAGGCGACCGAGCAGATCGCCGCCGACACCACGCTCACGCCGGTCGCGCACCTCACCGCGGTCAGCCACTCCATCGCCGAGCTGCGCAACATCATCGGCCAGTACGCGGACGCCGGGATCCGCAACATCCTCGCCGTCCGCGGCGACCCGCCCGGCGACCCCATGGCCGAGTGGGTCGCGCACCCGCAGGGCCTGACCTACGCCGCCGAACTCGTCCACCTCATCAAGGAGTCGGGCGACTTCTGCGTGGGCGTCGCGGCCTTCCCGGAGATGCACCCGCGCTCCCCCGACTGGGACAGCGACGTGGCGCGCTTCGTCGACAAGTGCCGGGCCGGCGCCGACTACGCGATCACGCAGATGTTCTTCCACCCCGACTCGTACCTGCGTCTGAGGGACGCGGTCGCGAGCGCCGGCTGCGAGACTCCCGTGATTCCCGAGGTCATGCCCGTCACCAGCGTGAAGATGCTGGAACGGTTGCCGCAACTCAGCAACGCCGCCATCCCGAACGCCCTGAAAGAGCGGATCGTCACAGCCAAAGACGATCCGGCCGCTGTACGCTCCATTGGCATCGAGTTCGCCACGGAGTTCTGCGCGAGGCTGCTGGACGAGGGAGTCCCCGGACTTCACTTCATCACCCTGAACAACTCCACTGCGACTCTGGAAATCTACGAGAACCTGGGCCTGCACCATCCACCACGGGCCTAGACCGGTCGCACTCGCGTACGACACACTGCGTAGCGGCTACAGGGAGAGGGGCGTACATGGGCTGGGCGGTCCTCTACATCGCGTTCGGCGTCGTCGCGTTGTGGCTGCTGGGCGAGGTGCTGCTGCAGTACAAGGCACGCCTGCGCTGGCGTCTGCTCGCCTTCGCCGGTTTCCTCGGTGTCGTCCTCGGTGTCCTGATCCCCAACGTGATCGTCATCGCGCTGGGCGCGATCGGATTCGCGATCGGGCAGACCTATGTGACGCTGTCGTTCCGTCGCGGCTTCGAGGCCGGCTGGGCCGTCCGCCCGCGCTCCGGTGAGGGCGAGGACGGCGACCGGTTGCCCAAGGCGGTCAAGAAGCGGCGGCGCGGCGAACCGGACCGCCAGGACCCGAGCCTGGAGGTCACGGACCTTGAGTCCACCGCCGGCGGACGGTACCCCCAGGGCGACGACCTGCTCGACGACCGCGACGACGACGTGTTCGTCCGCCCGCAGTCCACGCCCTCCGCGGCCGGGTCGGCCCCCGTCTACTCCCCGGAGCCCATGCCGGACGACACCAGCACCTACGGCGTCTACGGCGGCGACGACAACGCCTACGCGGGCGCCGCGGGCCAGCAGCACGCGACCGCCGACCAGGCCGCGCAGGACGAGGCCTTCGCCTACTACGGCTACGACCAGCAGCAGTACGGTTACGACCCGTCGCAGCAGCAGCAGTACGCCGCCTACTCCGACCCGTACATCGGCACCCAGACGTACGACGCCACGGCCTCGTACGACCAGTCCTACGGGCAGCAGGGATACGGGCAACAGGGCTACGGCCAGGACCAGTACGGCAACGGCGGCTACGGCGGCGAGACCCCGCCCGGCGGCGTCTGGGTCCCGCAGCAGCGCAACACCGACGACCCTTTCGGCTCGGACCTCCCGTCGGACCAGCAGTACCCGTACCAGGGCAACGGGAACGGGAACGGGAACGGTAACGGCCAGAACGGCAACGGCCAGAACGGCTACGACGAGCAGCAGTACCGTTTCTGAAGCACCTGCCCGGCCCCCGCTCCGGCTCCGGCTCCGGTGAGCGTCACTGGGAGCCGCGGAAGTCCGGTCCCTCCACGATCAGTCCCGCCACCAGGGCGCCCGACATCCCGGCGTGCGGAAGACCGCCGCCCGGGTGCGACCAGCCGCCGACGGTGAACAGGCCCGGCAGAGCGGTGGTGTTGGAGGGGTGCAGCCAGCGCCCGTCCGCCGCGGCGAGTGCGGGGGCCGGGACCGCGCCGCCCTCCGCGCCGGTCGCCCGCGCGATGTCGGCCGGGGTGCGCACCTCGCTCCACAGCAGACGCTCCCGCAGGTCGGGTACGGCACGCTCGGCGGCGTCGATGAGCCGTTCGGCCTGCTGCTCGTAGACCTCCGACTCCGCCCGGCTCCAGTCGGGTTCGGCGGGGACCGCGCAGGTGACCGTGACCGCCTCGTGGTCGGCGTCCGGCACCAGTCCCGGATCGTCCGGCCGCAGCACCGTCGCCGTGGGTCGCGCGACCATCCCGTGCGACGGACCGAAGAGCAGGTCCAGCTCCGCGTCACGATCCTCCGCGTGCACCACCGTCCGGTGCGCCGCGCCCTGCGGACGGCCCCCGCGCAGCGCCAGCAACACGGTCAGCCGGCTCGTCGCCCCGCGCTGGGCCGGTACCTCGCCGGCACCGCGTACGACCGACCGGCGCGCCAGGCGGGCCAGCACCTCGGGCGCGACCCCCGCGACCACATGGTCGGCCCCGGTCACCGTGCCGTCGGCCAGCTCCACCCCGGCCGCCCGGCCGTCCTTCTCGACGATCCCGGTGACCTCGGCGCCGAAGACGAACTCGACCCTGCGGGCCAGACACCGCTCGTACAGCGCTCGCGCCAACTCCCGTACGCCGCCCCGGACGTACCACGTCCCGAAGGCATGGTCCAGGTAGGGCAGGACCGCCGCGCTCGCCGGGACGCTCCTCGGATCCAGGCCGTACGCGAGGGCGTGGCTCTCCAGCAGTGCCGTCAGCCGGGGGTCACGCAGCTCCCACGCGCCGACCTCGGCGAGGGTGGCGGCGCGGCGGGTGCGCAGCAGCCGCCTGTGGGGGACCGACGGGTACGGCTCGCGCTCGGCGAGGACCTTCCAGTCGGACCACAACGGCTCCTCCAGCAGGGGCCGCCGGGTGCGGTCCCAGGCCTCGCGGGCCCGCACCAGGAAGTCGCCCCAGCGGTCGCCGGCGCCCGGGCCGAGCGCCGAGTTCAGGGCGGCCACCACACCCGCGCGGGAGGCGTCGGGCAGCAGGAGGTCGGTGCCGTCCGCGAAGACGTGCCGGGCCGCCGGGTCCACCTGGACCAGGTCGACGCACTTCTCCAGCGGCTCCTTGCCGGTCTTGAGGAACAGATCGCGGTGGACGGCGGGGAGCGGCAGCAGCCCCGGTCCAGTGTCGAACGCGAAGCCGTCGCGCTCGAAGCGGCCCACGGCTCCGCCGTAGGTCGTCGTGCTCTCGTGCACCACCACGCGGTGGCCCGCGACGGCCAGCCGGGCGGCGGCTGCCAGGGCGCCCATTCCGGCGCCGATCACCGCGATTCTTGCCATGTCGGTGACCTTATCGGGCGCCGTGTGCCCGGTGGTTCGCGGGAGAGCTCGGGGGTGCGGCTGTTCGGCGGGTGCGGGTTCGTCGTGGCTTGTCGCGTAATCCCCCGCGACCCCTGACGGGGCCGGCCTGGGGGGAAGTACACAAGGCTGAGTACCCGTACTCAGCCGGTGAGATGAGTAGGTGCGCGGATGGGCTCCCACCTGCGGGAACGGGAGAGTGGAGGCACGGGAAGGGGCGCGGCTCCGGTACCGCCGACACGGGGCGGCGGAACGGCTCTCGCGCTCTTACCGCTCCTTCCGTCGACGCGAGTCGGCGGGAGCGAGGCACGGGGGAGTACGGGGGAGTACGGGGGAACGGGGAAGCGCCGGTTCGAGGTGGCCCGCGGGGGACGCGGCCAGTTCGGACCGGCGCTCTCGTTCGTGGCCGCGCCCGGTCAGCCGTTCCCGCCCTGTCCGCCGTTTCCGCTCACGCGGCCCTGCAACAGCCGGGACAGCGCCGCGTGGACGTCGTCCAGGGAGCGCTCCGGCTGGAAGGCCTTCCAGTCCAGCGCGGCCACCAGGACCATGCCGACCAGGGCCGCCGCCGTCAGGCCGACATCGATCTCGTCGCTCAGCTCGCCGCCCTCGACGCCCTCGCGGAGCACCCCCTCGACGACGGCGACCGCCTCCTGCCGGACGACCATCAGCGTGGACTGCCAGGCCCGGTTGGTGCGCCACAGCTCGGCCACGTACAGCTGGGTGAAGGACGGGTAGCGGTCGATGAAGACGAGCCCGGCCCGGATCATCGCGTCCAGGGAGTCGACCCTGCTGCCGCCCTCCCGCGCCGTCCGCTCGGCCGCCTCGCGGAGGGAAGCGGTGAGCAGTCCCACGCCGTGCCGCAGCAACTCCTCGAAGAGGACCGACTTGCTCGCGAAGTTGTAGTAGACCGTGCCTTTGGCGACTCCGGCGCGCTCGGCGATCTCGTCAACCGTGGTGGCGGAGAACCCCTGCTCCGCGATGAGGGTGACGGCCGCTTCGTAGAGTTTCTGCCGGGTCGCCTCGCGGCGGCCCCCGCCTGCGCCGCCGGGGGCGTTGCTGCTTTCCATGGCCCTGATTGTCACAGGAACCGTGCCGTGCGCGGGAACCGCTCCCCGCGCGGTCACAGGCTCAGCTCCGGGTGCAGCCGGTCCAGGGTCCACACCTGCTTGCGGCGGGCCGACAGGGCGGTCAGCGCGAGGGCGCCGGCGGTGAAGGCCACCAGCACCGCGCCCGCCTGCCACACCGGGCCGAGGCCGCCGCCCGTGATCAGCCGCCGGAGGGCGTCGACGACATGGCTCATCGGCAGGAAGGGGTGGACCGCGTTGAAGAAGTCCGGGCTGGTCTGCACGGGATACGTGCCGCCCGCGGACGTCAACTGGAGCATCAGGAAGGCGAGGACGAGGATTCGGCCCGCCGCCCCGAAGCGCGCGTTGAGCCACTGCACGATCGCCGCGAAGCACGCCGTCACCAGGAACAGGAAGCCCACCGTCCCGGCCGCCCGCGCCATCTGCAGACCGACCGCCCAGTGCAGCACCGCCATCAGCGCGACCGTCTGCAGCACGCCCAGCGCCGCCACGGGCAGCCAGCCCGCCAACGCGATCCGCCACGCCGAGGCACCCGCCGCGAGGGCCCGCCGGTTGAGCGGCTGGATCAGCATGTACGCCACCATCGCGCCGACCCACAGGGAGAGCGGGATGAAGTACGGGGCGAACCCGGTGCCGTAGTTGGGCGCCTTGTGCAGGTCCCTGGTGGCCAACTGCACGGGGTCGGCCATCACTTCGGTGCGCCGGTCGCGGTCCCGCTCGTCGTAGTCGGGGATCCGCTCGGCCCCCTCGTGCAGACCGCCCGCGAGCTTCCCCGAGCCGTCGGCCAGCTTGTACATGCCGCCCTTGAGGTCGACCGCGCCCGTCTTCAGGGCGCCGACACCGGTGTCGAGGTCCTCCGCGCCGGTCTTCGCGGTGCCGAGGCCCGTGTGCAGCGTCTTGGCCCCCCTGGCGACCTCGGTGGCGCCCTTGTCGAGTGCGTCGATCTTGGCGACGGCGTCGTCGAGGTCGGTGGAGAGGGTGGGCGCCGCCTTCGCCAGGGCGCGGGCCTGCTTCTCCAGGGTCCGGAGGTCCTTGTCGAAGGCCTTCATGTCGCCGTCGTAGTTCTTCACCACGGTGTCGACGTCCTCGGCGAGCGTGGCCGCCTCCGCCGCCGCGTCCTTCGCCTTCTTGAGGTCCGCGCAGGCCGTGTCGGGCAGTACGGCCTTCTCGCAGCGGCGCTCGTGGACGTCGTCCAGGGTGTCGGAGGCGGTACGGGTGCCGGTGGCGGCGGCCGGTGCCGTCTTCACGAACGCGTCGAGGTGGCCCCGGATCGTGGCCGCCGAGTCGGCGACCAGGGTGGCGGTGTCGGCGATGGTGTCGCTGTTCTCGTCCAGGAACGGCCGCACCTGGTCCGCCGCGGCACCCACCTTGTCGGCGAGCTTCCCGGTGCCGTCCGCGACCTGCCGGGCACCGTCCTCCAGATCGCCCGCACCCTCGTCCAGGTCCTTCAGTCCGCCGGACAGCTTGCCGCTGCCCTCCTTGGCGGTCCTCAGCCCGTCCGCGAGGTCCTTGGAGCCCTGCTCCGCCTTGTCGATACCGCCCTTGAGGTCGTCGGCGCCGTCCGCCGCCTCCTCGGTCTTGCCGTGGATGTCCGAGAACGAGATGAAGATCCGGTCCAGGAACGACCGCGAGGCCTTCGTCGAGGCCGCCGTCCGCACCTCCGAGAACACCGTCCGAGAAATCTGGCCGACGATGTAGTTGTTCGCGTCGTTCGTCCGCACCCGGAGGGCGCCCGTCTCCGGCACGTCCCCCGAACTGGACGCGATCCGCTCGCTGAAGTCCTTCGGCATGGTGAGCGACAGGTAGTACGTGCCGTCCTCGACGCCCGCGCGGGCCTCGGCGGCGCTCACCCGGTGCCACTCGAAGGTGTCGCTGTCCCGCAGCCCCTTCGCGATGTCGTCGCCCGCCGTCAGCCGCTCCTTGCCCACCGACGCTCCCCGGTCGTCGTTCACCAGCGCCACGGGGATGCGGTCCAGCCGGCCGTACGGGTCCCAGAAGGACCACAGGTACAGGGCGCCGTACAGCAGCGGCAGCAACAGGAGCGAGACCAGCGCGGCGCGCGGCAGCTTCCCGCGGCCGAACCGCCTGAGCTCAAGCGCGGCCAGTCTCGGCGAGCGCATCGGCCGTCTCCTCGTCGTCGTCGGAGTTCTCTTCTTCGGCACTCTCGTCGCTCTGCGCTTCCGCGGGCGCCGTCGAGACCACGACCGCCCCCTCCGGGGCCTCGCTGCACACCGCCACGACGGTGGTGCCGGACTCGGTGAGGGACGTCAACAGGTCCCACATCTGCGTCCGTTCGGCGTCGGAGAGCTTCAGGTCGGTGTCGTCGACGCCGAGCAGTCGGGGTCGGCCGACGAGGGCGAGGGCGACCGACAGCCGCAGGGCCTCCATCCGGTCGAGGTCGCGTACGGCCGTCCGGGAGCCCTTGGGGAGCGCCTCGGGGTCGAGCCCGGCGGCGGTCGTGGCGGCCTCGATCCGGGCCTTCAGCTCAGCGGCGCGATCGGCCCGGGGGCGCAGCAGCCCGCGCAGGGTGCCGTCGAACCGCCGCTGCAGCAGCGCCCGTTCACGCAGGTGCTCCCCGACGGTCAGGGCCGGGTCGAGGTCGGTCACCCCGGGGACATGGGCGAGGGCGCTGATCCGGCGCACGGCCGCCATCCGCTTCGGCACCTGCAGGGAGCCGACCGTGGCGCGGCCCTCGCTCGGCTTCATACGGCCGGTGAGCGCGAGCAGCAGACAGGTCCGGCCCGACCCGGACGGCCCCGTGACCGCGACCAGCGAGCCGGCCTCCGCGTCGAACCCGACGCCCCGGAAGGCCCAGCCGCGCGGCCCTCTGAGCCCGAACCCCTCCGCGCCGACGGCGACACCGCGGGCCGCCCCCTGCCCGGGGTCCGCCACCCCTGCCTCTGCCATGCCCGGAACCCTTCTGCCCTACTTTTGAACTGACTGGTCAGTGCAAAAACTACTCCGAACCTTTGATCGAAGCAAAAGTGCAGGTCAGAACGGATTGTCAGTGGCATACCTCACGATGGGCACATACGGCACCTCGCGTCAGAGCGTGCCGTCCGCAGACGACAGGAGGTTCGTCATGGCCATCTATCACGCAGCAGCCGCCAACCGGCGCCGCGCCACCGGCCCTGCCCCCTCACTGACCGGCCCGGCGAGCGACGTGCACCCCGTGCTGCGCCGGGCGACGGCCCCGCCCGCCGCCCTCGACCTGCTTGCCCAGGCCCGCTCCGGACTCGACGAGGCGTCCGGACTCCGCACGCCCAACGAGCGGTACGCCACCGCCCACCTGGCCGCCCTGCGCACCGCCGCCGCGGTGCTCGCCGCCCGGGGCCGCCCCGAACCCACCCCGAAGCGCCGGGCCAAGATCCGGAGCGCCTGGGAAGTGCTCCCCGAGATAGCACCCGAACTCGCCGAGTGGAGTGCCCTGTTCGCCTCCGGCGCCGCCCGCCGCGCACGGGCGGAGGCGGGGATACAGGGCGCGGCGAGCGCACGCGACGCCGACGACCTCATACGCGACGTGGCGATGTTCCTGCGTCTGGTCGAACGGATGCTGGTACTCCAGCCGGTGCTGCCGCAACCCCGCCAGGACGGCGGCCCGGAGGTCCCCGACGCCGGCTGACCGACCGTCCCGGCGCCGCCCATTAGGGTTGGGGGCACCAGCACCCTCCGTCACGGCCACCGGCCCGGCGGAGACGCAAGCCCACCGCTCCGCCGCACACCAGGCGGTGCCGCGCCGAGGAGTCAACTGCCGTGTCGGACCCGATGCGACCCCGCGCCTCTCTCCGTACCGCCGTGGTCTGGGAGGTCCTCCAGGACGCCCTCGACCGCCGGGTGAAGGCGACGGGGCGCGAGTCGCTCGACGTACTGGACACCGGGGGCGGCAGCGGCAGGTTCGCGGTGCCCGCGGCCCGCCTCGGCCACCGCGTCACCGTCGTCGACCCCAGCCCGAACGCGCTGTTCGCGCTGGAGCGGAGGACCGCCGAGGCCGGCGTCGCGGACCGTGTCCGGGGCGTCCAGGGCGACGCCCACGGCCTCTTCGACGTCGTCGAGCGCGGTGGGTACGACGCCGTGCTCTGCCACGGCGTCCTGGAGTACGTGGACGACCCCGCCGAGGGCATCGGCAACGCGGTGGCCGCACTGCGTCCCGAGGGCGTCCTCAGCCTGCTCGCCGCCGGTCTCGGCGGCGCCGTCCTCGCCCGTGCCCTCGCCGGGCACTTCAAGGAGGCACAGCAGGCGCTCGCCGACCCGAACGGACGCTGGGGCGAGGGTGATCCGGTTCCCCACCGCTTCACCGCCGAACAGCTCACCGCGCTCGTCGAGGACGCGGGCCTCCGGGTCGCCGCCGTGCACGGCGTCCGGGTCTTCGCCGACCTGGTCCCCGGGGTCCTCGTCGACACCGAGCCCGGCGCCCTGGACGCCCTGCTGAAGCTGGAGGCGGTGGCCGCCGAGCTGCCCGCCTTCCACTCCGTGGCCACCCAACTGCATGTGCTGGGGGAGACGCGAGGGGCCGCCGAGTCGTGAGCCGTCTCCCGCGACGGACGAGGGTGCCCCGCTGATCAGGGGCTCGACGGCGGATGGAGTACGCCACAGGCCCCCCGATCGGGCGCTCGGAGCCGTATGATCGAGGGAGACCGTTCCGGCATGACGGGCCGTTCGCTGGGGAATTCACCCCTCAGCGAGTCGGGGTGCCATGGCGGGGCCCGGTTGGCGAATTGGCGTAGAGGGGCGGGTTTCAAGGGGGCGATTCCCTGCCTATCCTGAAGAGGACCCCCCGGGTCGCCCCGGCGACCGCACGATGAGGAGGACTCCGTGCCGCTCTCAGAGCACGAGCAGCGCATGCTCGAGCAGATGGAGCGAGCGCTGTACGCCGAAGATCCCAAGTTCGCGTCAGCGCTTGAGGGAAGCGGGCTGCGTACGTACACCCGGCGGCGGGTCTACCAGGCGGTCGCGGGCTTTCTGGTGGGTATCGCGCTCCTCATGGCCGGAATGGTCGCACAGCAGATCTGGGTCAGCGTGGTGGGGTTCCTCGTCATGCTGGGCTGCGCCGTGCTCGCCGTCACCGGTTGGCGCAAGGCCCCCAAGCCGGGTGAGCAGCCCGCCGATGCCACAGGCACCGCCGGTGCGCGTCGGCAGACGCGACAGCGCCGCTCCATGATGGACCGAATCGAACAGCGCTGGCAGCGCCGTCGTGACGAGCAGGGCGGCCACTGAGCCCGTCGAACGGCCGACTCGACAGCCACAGCTGAACACGGACGAAGGGTGACCACCCGAGCGGCGGTCACCCTTCGAGCATGCCCCGTCAGGGCTAGGGCGCTTGCCGTACGGCCCTGCGGGCCACCGACCATCGCCATAGGCCCCCGTCCGCCGCGGGGCCACCATGCATCGCCGTGCTCTGCCGTTGGCTGCCACAGCTGCGACTGCGACTGTGCGCCGTCTGTCGCTCCCGCCCTCGGAAATTCGAACGGTCCTGTCCCCGCCGGGCGAACCCGAGGGGACAGGACCGTGATGCCGTGACGTGTCGGCGCTAGCCGTTCTGGCTCGGCGTGGGCCGTCGCCAGGGCACGCGTGGGCTGGGCAGCCGGGACAGCAGCTCGTCCCTGGCGTCCGCCCAGCGGGCGGCGAGGGCCCACGCCACCCGGACGGTCGAACGCGGCAGCAGCAGTGCCCGCAGCCTGGTGCGGCGACCGGCGTGAGCCCTGAGGCCGACCCCGACCTGGTGCGCGTCCCGGGCGAGACCCGCCGGGACCTGCGGACGCGGAGCGAAGAGGACCTGCTCCACCGCCGCCGCCACCCGGTGCACCGCTTCGGCGGCCGCCGGTTCCAGCTCCCCGAGCCGCACGATCCGCGCGGCGGCCTTGCGGGGCGTCTGTGACTCGTCGGGCGCGATCCCGTAGTCCCACGCCGTGTCGGCCACCTCCTGCCACGCGGCCAGCGCGTGAGCCGCCGCGGCCTCCGTACGCCCGTACGAGGCGGCCCTGCCCGGCGGGTCGAGGCCCGGCGCTCCGCTGCCCTCCTGGGTCACGTCCCGCGCGACGGCGGGTTCCTGGGGCCCCTTGGGTACCGTGCCCTGGTGCGCGCCCAGTCGCACGGACCGGACCCGCAGCCGCCACAGCATCGGCAGCAGCGGGATCGCCAGCACCAGAAGCGCTCCCGGGAGGATCAACAGGGTCCAGGGCGAGAAGAACACCAGACCCCAGAACGAGCGCTCGTCGTCGTCCGCACCCGGCACGGCCGCCGCGGACTCGGTCCCGCAGGCACCCAGCTTCGCCTCCTGCGGCGTGCAGCTCTCGCTCGCCGACGGCTCGGCCGACGGCGCCGTGGACGCCGACGACGTGGGACGGGGCACCTCGGGCAGACCGCCGGTGCCGGTGTCCTCGGGCACCGTGTACTCGGGCGTCGAACCCCGGTTGGGGGTCGGCTCGAACCGGGTCCAGCCCACGCCCTCGAAGTACAGCTCGGGCCAGGCGTGCGCGTCGCGCAGGCCCACCGACATCGTGCCGTTCGTCTGCGGGGTGCCGGGGGTGAAGCCCACCGCCACCCGGGCCGGTATGCCCAGCGTGCGGGCCATGGACGCCATCGCGAAGGAGAAGTGGACGCAGAAGCCCTCCTTGTCCGCCAGGAACCGGGCTATCGCCCGAGCGCCCGTGCCCGACCGCACCTCCGTGTCGTACGTGAACTGGCCGCTGAACGCGAACCAGTCCTGGATCTTCACCGCGCGCTCGTAGTCGTTCTTCGCGCCCTCGGTGACCTCCAGCGCGGTCCGCGCCACCACCGGCGGCAGCGAGGCCGGCACCTTGGTGTACTCCCGCCGCAGCGACGGCGGGGGCTCCGGTGCCGAGGCCAGCTGCTCCGCCGTGGGCTGCACGATCAGGCTCTCGACCTTGTACTGGGCACCCTTGGTGTCCTGGCCGTGGTCACCGACGAGGGTGCGGCCCACGGGCTCGTACCGCCAGTCGCCGTCGATGTCCACGCCGGTGACCGGGTACGGCATCGGCAGCCAGTTCTGCTCGTAGTCCTCCGACGCGGCGATCCGGGTCTCGATCGACGTCCGCTTGACGTCGGAGGCGAGACCGGTCGGGGTGCCGAAGTCGTCCGGGACCCCCGTGATGGAGCGCTCGGTCGGGGTCCAGGAGGTGCCGTTGAAGTTGTCCAGGGAGACGATCCGCAGATACATCTCCTGCACGTTGTCGGTGTTGGTGCGATACGACAGGACCTGGCGGTCCTCGTCCACGTTCAGGCTGCCGCGCAGCTGCACCACCGGGTTCACGGCGGCAATGGTGCCGCCGCCACCGCCGCCCCCGCCGAGACCGGCGCCCGTGCCGTCCAGGAGGCCGCCGTCGAGGGAGGGCAGCCCGAGCGGCACCACCAGGGCGATACCAAGGGCGACCGCGCCGATGCGCCGCCCGGTGCGCACGGGCGCCACGGCCCCGCTCGCCGCCTCCGGGCGCGGCCCCTCGGGAGCGCCACCGAAGACCCGGCCCCACTGCGAGAGCCGGTCGCGGCTCTCGGTCAGGAGCAGCAGCAGATAACCGGCCGAGGCCAGCACGAACCACAGCCACGCGGCGCCGTCGGAGAGACCCGCCGCGACCGAGTACAGCGCGAGCAGGGGAAGACCGGCGGGGGCGGCACTGCGGAACGTCACCGCGAGCGCGTCCACCAGCAGGCCTATCACCAGCACACCGCCGATGACCATCAGCCGGATGCCGTCGGTCAACGGCGCCGGGATGGCGTACCGCCCGACGTCCTCGGCGCCGCTCTGCAGCAGCGTCGCGAAGTACTGGAACGCCTCCGGGCCGGGGACGATCCCGGCCACCGCCCGCTCCCGGGCGAAGACCAGCGTCAGCATCATCAGGGTGACCAGGGCCTGGGCGGCCACGGTCAGCAGCCGGGCCAGGGGGACGCGCCGGGTGAGCGCTCCCACACCGGTCTGCACGCCCAGCATGAGCGCCGCCTGGAAGATCCACGTCGCCGGGTCGACCAGCGGCAGCAGTGCGCACGCCGCCATGATCGTGGCGGCCCAGGCGCACAGCGCCAGTCTCGCCCGCCCGCTCATGACCGTCCCTCCGTACCGCTCCCCGACAGCACTCCGGTGCGCTGTCGGTCCGCCCCTCGCCACAGGTCCGCCAGTGAGGCGCCGCGCGGCACGGTCAGCGCCGTCCAGCCCGCCTCGTGCAGCAACCGCAGCGACTCCTCGCTCGCTCCGCCGGCACCGGGCACCTCACCCGGTTCGGTCGTCCACGCCTCACTGTCCAGCAGGAAGGCGACCGCCCCGCCACCGCGCTGGCGCATCTTGCCGATCACCGTCGCCTGCTCGTCGTCGAGGTCGCCGAGGAAGGCGACCAGCAGCCCCTCGTTGCCGCCGCGCAGCACGTCGTACGCGGGCGACAGGCTCGTGCCGTCGGAGTGGTCGATCACCGCGAGGGTGTCCATCATCAGTCCGGCCGCGTCGGCGGACTCCTGGCTGGCGCCCGCGAACCCGTCGGCGCCCTCGCCGGGCACCGAGCTGCCCGTGTCCGTCAACAGCCTGACGGAGAAGCCCCGTTCGAGCATGTGGACCAGCATCGAGGCGGCGCCGGAGACGGCCCACTCGAAGGCCGAATCGGGACCCGCGCCGAGGAACGCCTCGCCCCGGGTGTCCAGCAGCACCGTGCAGCGGGCGCGCTGCGGCTGCTCCTCGCGGCGCACCATCAGCTCGCCGTAGCGCGCGGTCGAACGCCAGTGCACCCGGCGCAGATCGTCGCCGTGCCGGTAGCCGCGCGGGATCACGTCGTCGTCGCCGGCCAGCGCCAGCGAGCGCTGCCGACCGTCGCCGTACCCCTTGGCCTCGCCGCTCAGCCGCACCGGCGGCAGCGCCTCGACGCGCGGGATGACGGTCAGCGTGTCGTACGTGGAGAAGGAGCGGGTCAGCTCGCACATGCCGAACGGGTCGGTCAGGCGCAGCTGGAGCGGGCCCAGCGGGTAGCGGCCGCGCAGATCGGAGCGGACGCGGTACGACACCTCGCGGCGCCCGCCCGCCTCCACCCGGTCCAGCACGAAACGGGGGCGCGGACCGAGCACGTACGGCACCCGGTCCTGGAGCATCAGCAGCCCGGTGGGCAGCCGCGAGACATTGTCCATCCGCAGATGGACGCGGGCCTCGCTGCCGGCGGGCACGCGCGCGGGGGAGAGGCGGCGGCTGCCCGCGACCCGGTAGCGGGTGCGGTACAGCACGGTCGCGCAGACCAGCGGCAGCACGGCGAGCAGCAGGCCCACCCGGAGCAGATCGCTCTGTCCGAGGACGTAGGCGCAGACGGCGGCCGCCACGCCGGCGGCCAGGAAGGAACGTCCGCGCGTGGTGAGGCCGGCGAGGGCCGTACGCAGCCCGCCCTTGTCCTGTTCCGGGGCGGGCGCCGGCCCCGCGGTGGTCATCCAAGCCTCCGCGGCGGCTGCTGCGGGTACGCGGGCGTGGTGTGGACCGAGCCGTACCCGCTCTGCGCCTGCGGGGCCTGCGGTACGGGTGTGCGCTGGAGGATCTCCTGGACCACCTGCTCCGGCGTACGCCGGTTGAGCTGGGCCTGGGCGGTGGGCAGCAGCCGGTGGGCGAGGATGGACACGGCCAGCGACTGGATGTCGTCCGGCAGTGCGTACTCCCGGCCGCTCAGGGCGGCGGTCGCCCTCGCCGCGCGCAGCAGATGCAGCGTGGCGCGCGGCGAGGCGCCGAGTCTGAGGTCCGGATGGGTGCGGGTGGCGCCGACCAGGTCCACCGCGTACCGCCGGACCGTTTCCGCGACGTGCACGCCCCGGACCGCCTCGATCAGCTTCACGATCTCGTGCGCGTGCGCCACCGGCTGCATGTCCTCCAGGGGCGAGACCCCGCCGTGGACGTCGAGCATCTGCAGCTCGGCCTCCGGGCTGGGGTAGCCGACGGAGACTCGGGCCATGAAGCGGTCGCGCTGCGCCTCCGGCAGCGGGTAGGTGCCCTCCATCTCCACCGGGTTCTGCGTGGCCACCACCATGAAGGGGCTCGGCAGCTCGTACGTCGTACCGTCGATCGTGACCTGACGCTCCTCCAGGGACTCCAGGAGCGCGGACTGCGTCTTCGGCGAGGCGCGGTTGATCTCGTCGCCGATCACGATCTGCGAGAAGATCGCGCCCGGCTTGAATTCGAACTCCTTGCGCTGCTGGTCCCAGATGGACACGCCTGTGATGTCCGACGGCAGCAGATCCGGCGTGAACTGGATACGCCGCACCGAGCAGTCGATGGACCGCGCCAGTGCCTTGGCCAGCATGGTCTTGCCGACGCCGGGTACGTCTTCGATCAGAAGATGTCCCTCGGCGAGCAGCACTGTCAGCGAAAGCCGTACGACCTCAGGCTTGCCCTCGATCACTTGTTCGACAGAACTGCGGACTCGCTCCACAGTGCTGGTCAGATCAGTGAGGCTCGCTCGATCGTCATAGGTCGTCACCCGGCCCTCCTCGGCCCGTTCTTTCTCCGGGCCGTCGCTCTGCGATGCGGACCGGCCCACCCCGAAACACGGACACCACGCGTGAACTGCTCAGCGTGACGCCACACCCGCATTCTTGCTGCCGTTACCAATCCGTGTCACTCGCCTGTGGACAACTGTCCGCGATATGTCAGCTTTGCGGTGTTTTGCCGGGCGAGATGCCAGCAGATTGACAGGAAACCGGGGCTGCGCGGAACCGCCCTCGGGCGGTAGGAGGGCGGTTCCGACCGCGTGGTTCGACCGGCCTCAGGCCGCGTCGATCTCCCGGAGCAGGCCGGTCTTCACATCGAAGACGAAGCCGCGCACGTCGTCGGAGTGCAGCAGGAACGGGTTGGTGCGGATCCGCTGCATGGACTGCCGTACGTCCTGGTCCACGTCCCGGAAGGACTCCACCGCCCACGCCGGACGCTGGCCGACCTCGGCCTCCAGTTCGGTGCGGAAGTCCTCGGTGAGGGACTCCAGGCCGCAGCCGGTGTGGTGGATGAGGACGATGCTGCGGGTGCCGAGCTTGCGCTGGCTGATGGTGAGGGAGCGGATCACGTCGTCGGTGACCACGCCGCCCGCGTTGCGGATGGTGTGACAGTCGCCCAGCTCGAGGCCGAGCGCGTCGTGCAGGTCGAGACGGGCGTCCATGCACGCCACGACGGCGACACGCAGGACGGGGCGGGCGTCCATCCCGGGGTCGGTGAACGCCGCGGCATAGCGCTGGTTCGCCTCGACGAGACGGTCGGTGACGGTGCCGTCGGATATGGCGCCTTCGGGGCCTGTGGGAACTGCTGCGGAGGTCGTCATAGCGAAGACGGTACTGGTCACGGCCGCCGAGGGCGCTCTGTGAGAGAGGACAAAGAACGTCATTGAGCCTTGTTGTGAGGTAACCCACAGGAGTGGCGGGATCACGGCTGTACGGGTGATTTCTTCGGATTCACGGCTTCGCGCGGGGAGGCGTTGCGACGCGCAGGCCGG
Source organism: Streptomyces sp. MB09-02B (assembly GCF_033794485.1). Taxonomy (NCBI): domain Bacteria; kingdom Bacillati; phylum Actinomycetota; class Actinomycetes; order Kitasatosporales; family Streptomycetaceae; genus Streptomyces; species Streptomyces sp. MB09-02B. The sequence goes on along the minus strand of NZ_JARGEE010000088.1, from coordinate 1,853 downwards.
TTGATTGACCGCGCAGGGCCGTGGACTAAAGTGACGCCGAGCGGGAGGCGGGGCCGGACGGCAACGTGACGACAGGCCCCGGGCGCCCCGCTGGACCGAAACCCCAGGAGAACCGGCGACAGCCCGGCGTCTCCCCGCGTGCGCGGCGCGTACGTGCGGCTCGCGCCGGACCTGAGAGGGCCCTTTGAGCAACAGCCGCCACGTCCCCGTCATGCTCCAGCGGTGTCTGGACATGCTGGCCCCGGCCCTCACGGCGCCCGGCGCGGTGGTGGTCGACTGCACGCTCGGCCTCGGCGGCCACAGCGAAGCACTCCTCACCCGGTTCCCCGAGGCACGCCTCGTCGCCCTCGACCGGGACAAGGAGGCCCTGCGCCTCTCCGGCGAACGCCTCGCCCCCTTCGGCGAGCGCGCCACCCTCGTGCACGCCGTCTACGACGAACTCCCCGACGTGCTCGACCGCGTGGGCCTCCCACGCGTCCAGGGCGTCCTGTTCGACCTCGGCGTCTCCTCCATGCAACTCGACGAGGCGGACCGGGGCTTCGCGTACGCCCAGGACGCCCCCCTCGACATGCGGATGGACCAGACGACCGGCATCAGCGCCGCCGAGGTCCTCAACACCTACCCGCCGGGCGAACTCGTCCGGATCCTCAGGGCCTACGGCGAGGAGAAGCAGGCCAAGCGGATCGTCTCCGCGATCGTGCGCGAGCGCGCCAGGGAGCCGTTCGGCAACAGCGCCCGACTCGTCGAACTGATCCGCGACTCCCTGCCCCAGGCCGCCAAGCGCACCGGCGGCAACCCCGCCAAGCGCACCTTCCAGGCCCTGCGCATCGAGGTCAACGGCGAACTCACCGTCCTGGAGCGGGCGATCCCCGCCGCAGTCAAGGCCCTCGCGGTCGGCGGCCGGATCGCCGTGCTGTCGTACCACTCGCTGGAGGACCGGCTGGTGAAGCAGGTCTTCGCGGCCGGAGCCGCCACCACCGCCCCGCCCGGACTGCCCGTCGTCCCCGAGCGCTACCAGCCGCGGCTCAAGCTCCTCACCCGTGGTGCCGAACTTCCCACCGAGGAAGAGGTCGCCGAGAACCGGCGCGCCGCCCCCGCACGTCTGCGCGGGGCGGAACGCGTGCGGGAGGACGTCGCATGAGGTACCTGACGCACATGACGTGTGGGAGGCGCGTGAGGCGTACGAGGCGACCGCACACGGTGCGTGAAGGGGACGGTGAGTGAGGCCGACAAGCGAACTCGCGGGGGCGCCGGGCGAGTCCGGCACCCGACCCCACAGGGAGGGCGCGTGAGCAGGAAACCCGAACTGAAGGGCCGGGCGGCCCGTCTCGCGCGGCTCCTGCCCACGCGGCCCAAGGGCGCGGCCCGCACCCCCTTCGTCCTCCTGGTCGTCCTCCTCCTGGGCGGCGGCCTCATCGGCCTCCTCGTGCTGAACTCCGCGCTCAGCGAAGGGTCGTTCAAGCTCGACGACCTCCAGGACGACGTGAAGAGCTACACCGACGAGGAACAGGCGCTCCAGCGGGACGTGGACGCCTACTCGGCACCCGACGCCCTCCAGCGCCGCGCCCGCGAACTGGGCATGGTCCCCGGCGGCGACCCGGCCTTCCTGAACCCCGACGGCACGGTCAAGGGCGTCCCGAGCGCCGCCCAGTCCGTCGCCCGGATGCCGCTCGTCCTCGCGCCCGAGATCCTCGACCCCGGCCCGCCGACGAGCCCGACACCCTCCGCGAGCCCGACGCCCTCCGGCTCCCCGCCCCGCCCCCCCCGCCCACCCCCCTGGCTCTTTTAAAACATTCGCCCTCCCACAGAAAAACCCTGGAAGAATCACCGTTAGCCACGTACCATAAAAAAAA
>NZ_JARGEE010000889.1:0-1171 GCF_033794485.1 Streptomyces sp. MB09-02B | reverse complement strand
GTCTCCCCGATCCTCTGCCCCATCCACGAGGACACCCCCGGCCCCAGCGCCCCCGACCTCACCGGCCTCGCGGAGGGCCGCCTCCGCTTCCGCCCGATGGGCGACCCGGAGGATCTCACCCCCGGCAGGCTCACCCTCCGCGTCATCCGCGACGAGCTCAAGGCGATCGCGGCCCAGCGCGCCAAGGAGGACCCCGCCCTCCACTACCTGGACGGCCTCTCCCTCTACGGCGAGCAGGACGCCACCGCCCTCCCGCTCCCGGACGACCTGCACCCGGACGCCGAGACCCACCACCTCATCGGAGAACGCTTCGCGGAGCTCGCCTTCACAGCCAAGGGCGCGTTCGCGCCCTGAAAGGGGCGCCGGGAACTGCGCGAGCAACCACAACGGACCCGCACTCGCCGGACAACCCCCACCCCCCGAGCTCTCCTGCGCAAACGCACCGAACGATAAAGTGCGCCCCATGCGCGATCTGAGGGTGGGTTTCCAGTACCTCGTCCAGGGCCAACGCTGGGTGGCCAGGCACGGGAAGCAGTACGGCTTCGGCCTGATCCCGGGCCTCATCACCCTGGTCCTCTACATAGCCGCCCTCGTGGCCCTCGCCGCCTGGGGCCCGGACTTCGTCACCTGGGCCACCCCCTTCGCCGACGACTGGTCCAGCCCCTGGCCGGGCCTCTTCCGCGGCCTCCTCACGGCCGTCCTGTTCGCCCTGGCCCTGGCCCTCGCGGTCATCACCTTCACCGCCGTGACCCTCCTCATCGGCCAGCCCTTCTACGAGAACCTCTCGGAGAAGGTCGACCGGGACGTCTCACCGGACGGCACCGCCCCGGAGTCCCACCTGCCGCTCTGGCAGGAGCTGTGGATCTCGGCCCGCGACAGCCTCCGCGTCCTCGCACGGGCGCTCGTCTGGGCCGTCCTGCTCTTCGCCCTCGGCTTCGTCCCGTTCATCGGCCAGACGGTCGTCCCGGTGATCGGCTTCTTCGTGACCGGCTTCTTCCTCACCGAGGAACTGACCGCCGTCGCCCTCCAGCGCCGCCGCGTCGAACTCCGGGACCGCCTCGCCCTCCTGCGCTCCCGCAGGACGCTGATCTGGGGCTTCGGCACTCCGCTGGGCCTCGCCTTCCTGGTGCCGTTCGTCGCCGTCTTCCTGATGCCGGGCGCGGTCGCGGGC
>NZ_JARGEE010000888.1:0-1173 GCF_033794485.1 Streptomyces sp. MB09-02B | reverse complement strand
ACCCCCCTCCGTCCCCCATCAGCAGTACGGTGTCGTCCATGCGCCCCGACACGCCTGCCGAGAACGTCGACCACCACGCCGAAGCGGCACGCCTGGAGCGGACCGCCGACCTCTACCCGGAGGACGCCGAGCACCTGCTCCTGCAGGCGGCGGCCCACCGGGAACTGGCCGGCGACCGCCCCACCGCGACAGCCCTCTACGACCGCCTGCTGTCGTCGTCCGCCCCTCTCGACAACCCCCACCTGGTACGAGCCCTCAAGGCCTCCAACCTCTGGGAGTACGGCCACGAGGCCGAGGCCCGCGCGATCATCGACGGAGTCCGCGCGGCCGCCCCGCGCGACCCGGCCCCCTGGGTGATCGTGGCGGAGGCCCTGGAGGCCCACGACGAACTCGAAGCGGCCCAGGACACCTTCACGTCCGCCGTGACCCTCCTCCTGACGGACGTCCCGGAACCCCCGTACGCCACGCGCCCCCTGCTCTTCGGCCGCCACCGGGTGCGCCGCATGCTGGGCGCGACGCACGACAACTGGGACGCCGTGGCGGACACCCTCCACTCGTCCTCGATCTCCCTGGACGAACTCCACGACCCCAAGCGCGTCTGGTCCCTGGGCTCGGACAACCCGGCGGAACTCCAGGCCGAGATCTCCCGCCTACGAGCGGAACTGGGCGCCTACCGAGAGGCCCTCTCCCGCCCGTTCCCGGTGGCGGTCCTGCACTGGCCGGCGGCCGAACTGTCGGAACTGGTGGGCGCGTACCCGGGCCTCACCGCGGAATACCCCTCACACGAGGAGCACCTGGCGACGATAGAAGCCTCGCTGCGGGAGCTGGCGTCTTCTGGCACGCCGAACCTGGGCATCGTGACGGGCACGGTCCCGTCGTACGAGGCGTTCGCGGCGTCGGAGGGCTCGTCCCCCGACGACGTGACCTTGCTGCCGCAGTACGCGACGACGCTGGCGGCGCGGGGGTTGGCGGTCTCCTGGCCCCCACAGAGGGGAAGCGCGTGCTGGTGCGGCTCGACTCAGCCGTACGAGACGTGCCACGGCGCGTAGCCGCGAACCACTCACGGCCGGAACCGGACCACCCCCCACCGCAAGCCGCCGATCAAACCCGGCGTGCTTGCGGTGGGGGGTGGTCCGGTTCCGGCCGTGAGTGGTTCGCGGCTACGCGCCGTGG
>NZ_JARGEE010000887.1:0-1183 GCF_033794485.1 Streptomyces sp. MB09-02B | reverse complement strand
GTCGGGGGCGGTCCGGTGGCATTGCCTCAACCGTCGGGGCATGACGGAGTGGTGCGCTTCCGGAGCACCGGATGACACCGCAGCGTGTGCGGCGCATCACTGACGGTAGGGCATTAATTTCGGCCTCTGCAACCCGCTGCCGTAATCTGGCACCCGAACGTGGCATGCCGACAAGGACGTTGGGGAGTACATGGCGGCACGGAGCAACCCCACCGCGCGGCAAGTGCGCCTGGGAGCGGAGCTGCGCAGGTTGCGCGAGGCCGCCGGCTTGAAGGCCCGGGAGGTAGCGGCGTTTCTGAACTCGACTTCGACGCAGATGAGTCAGGTGGAGGCAGGCATCGCGGCCGTGAGTGCGGAACGCATCCGCCGCCTCGCAGCTCACTACGCGTGCACCGACGAGGAGTTGATCGACGCACTCGCGGCAATGGCCGGCGACCGCGCCCGCGGCTGGTGGACCGAGTACCGGAACGTTCTGCCTCAGGTGAACCTGGACGTGGCCGAGACGGAGCATCACGCGACGCATTTGCGCGAGATCGTCGTCAACCGCGTACCGGGACTCCTCCAGACCCCGGACTACGCCCGAGCGGTCTTCAGGTACATGCGCCCGGAGCTGCCCGAGAGCGAGCTCGTGCCTCGGGTCGAGTACCGGTTGAAGAGGCGCTCAGTCATCGAGGGCGACGCTTCTACCCCGTACGAGACGATCGTCCACGAGTTCGCCTTGCGCATCCGAGTAGCCGACCGCCAGACCTCCGTGGCTCAACTCCTTTGGATCCTGGACCGGATCGAACAGGGCAACGTCACCGTGCGCGTCATCCCCATCGACCAGGACGGCTTCGCCGGTGCCGGTGCCTCGATGATGTACACCGGCGGACCAGTGCCGCGACTGGACACCGTCCTCCGGGACGCCCCCACCGGCGTCGTCTTCGTCGATGAGGAACCGCAGCTGCAACGGCTCCGAACACTCCTTCGTAGAGTGGAGGAGGCGGCGCTCGAACCCGTGGCGTCGCGGGACTTCATCCAGCGTTTGGCGAAGGAGCTGTGAGACACCGATGAAGCACACCCCGCGCTGGCAGAAGTCGACGTTCTCCGACGGCGGCGAAGGTGACACCTGTGTCGAAATCGCCACCGCCGCCGGGGACATACGCCTCCGTGAATCCACCACCCCCGCCACCCACCTCCGCAC
>NZ_JARGEE010000886.1:0-1185 GCF_033794485.1 Streptomyces sp. MB09-02B | reverse complement strand
CGCAGCCGCTTGCGGTTGAAAGAAGGTCTCGATGAAGGTGAAGATCTCAGCGCGGGCAGTGGTCCGGTCGGGCCAGCGGCGGGTGCCGATCTCCGCTTTCAGCAGCGCGAAGAAGCTCTCGGCGGCGGCATTGTCGTAGCACGAGCCGGTTCGTCCCATGCTCTGCCGCAGCCCCAACCGGCCTATCTCCCGGCGAAGTTCGTCAGCGGTGTACTCCGCTCCGCGGTCCGAGTGCACGATGCAGCCGGGCTGGAGGTCGCTGCGACCGGCGGCCATCGCCAGTGCGTCGACCACCAGGGATGCGCGGTGGTGGTCGGCCATCGAGTAGCCGACGATCTCGCGGGTCGCCAGGTCCAGCCAGGTCGCCAAGTACAGCCAGCCCTCGTCGGTGGGAATGTAGGTGATGTCACCGACCAGCTTCCGGCCCGGGGCGGCGGCCGTGAAGTCGCGGCCGATCAGGTCATGAGCGGGCACCTCCTTCTTCGCCGGACGGGTCAGCGACCGGCGCTTGCGCCGGGTGACCCCGGTGATGTCGCGCTCACGCATGACCCGCTCCACTCGCTTGCGGTTGACCCGCCGGTCCAGCCTGCGCAGTTCGGCATGGATGCGCGGCACCCCGTAGGTGCACCGGGAGGCGATGTGCAAGACGGTGATCTCGTGGGCCAGGGCGTCGTCGGCGGCCCGGCGGGCGGCGCGGGCCTGCGCGCCGGCCATCCAGGCGTAGAAGGAGGACCGGGCCACCTTCAGCAGCCGGCACAACAGAGCGACTGGGTGGGTGGTCTTCTCCGCCTCGATGAACGCGTACACGTCGTTCATCGATCGCTCTCCTTCGCGAAGAAGACCGCCGCTTTTCGCAGCACCTCGATCGTCTCGGCCTGCTCACGGTTCTGCCGCCGCAGCCGACGCAGTTCCTCCCGCTCCGCGCTCGTGAGCTCGCCCGACGCCCCCTGCCCGCGGTCGATCGTGTCCTGCTTGACCCAGTTCCGCAGGCCCTCGGCGCTGACCCCGATCTCCCGGGCCACCTCGGTGACGGTCCTGCCGGAGGAGCGGACCAGCGCGACCGCGTCGCGCTTGAACTCCTCCGAATACCGCCTGCTGCGGTTGCTCTTGCTTCCCACCTGGCACTACTCCCTCTGGAACCTCACGTCCCAGTCTCCAGGTGTCCAACACCAAGGGGAAGCTTCA
>NZ_JARGEE010000885.1:0-1186 GCF_033794485.1 Streptomyces sp. MB09-02B | reverse complement strand
GGCGGGTGCCGGGGCGGCCGTGCCCGGCCTGGCGGCGCGGGTCGCGGCCGTCGGGGGTTCCCCCGTTCGGGACATCCTCGCCGTCACCTCGCGTCCGGAAGTCGTCAACTTCGCGGGTGGACTGCCCGCGCCCGAGCTGTTCGACACGGAGGGGATAGCGGCCGCCTACCGCGAGGTGTTCGCCGAGTCCGCGGGGCGCGCCCTGCAGTACGCGACGACCGAGGGCGAGCCGGTGCTCCGGGCGGCGCTCGCGGCGCGGTACGGGGCGCGCGGGCTGGCGACCGGCGCGGACGACGTCCTCGTCACCACCGGCTCGCAACAGGCGCTGTCGCTGCTCGCCACCGCGCTGCTGGACCCGGGGGACGTCGTCCTGGTCGAGGACCCCTGCTATCTCGCGGCGCTCCAGGCGTTCCGGTTCGCGGGGGCGCGGGTGGTGGCCGTGCCGGGCGACGCGCACGGGGTGGACCCGGTGGCGCTGGAGGAGTCGGTGCTACGGCACCGGCCCAAGCTCTTCTACACCGTCCCCACCTTCCAGAACCCGACCGGACGCACGCTCCCCGCCGAGCGGCGGGCGGCCGTGGCCTCCGTCGCCGCCCGGCGCGGACTGTGGATCGTCGAGGACGACCCGTACGGCGAACTCCGCTTCGAGGGCGACCGGGTGCCGTGGATCGCCTCGTACCCGGGCGCCGAGGACCGTACGGCGCTGCTGGGCTCCTTCTCCAAGGTCATGGCCCCCGGCATGCGGCTGGGCTGGCTGCGCGGGCCGGCCGGGCTGCGGCGGGCGTGCGCGGTCGCCAAGCAGGCGGCCGACCTGCACACGCCGACCGTCAACCAGCTCGCCGCGGCGCGGTATCTGGCCGACCGTGATCTGGACGCCCATGTCGCCCGGGTCGCCGGGGCGTACCGGGAGCGCCGCGACACGATGCTCGCGGGCCTCGCCGAAGCGCTGCCGGAGGGCTCCGCGTGGAACCGTCCCGAGGGCGGCATGTTCCTCTGGGCCCGCCTCCCTTCCTCCCACGACACCGGCGCGCTGTTGCCGCGTGTCGTCGCGCAGGACGTGGCGTACGTGCCCGGGGCGCCCTTCTACGCCGGTGAGCCCGACCGGTCGACGCTGCGCCTGTGCTTTGTGACGCAGACACCGGAGGAGATCCGGGAGGGGCTGCGGCGGTTGGGGGCGGGGTTGCGG
>NZ_JARGEE010000884.1:0-1194 GCF_033794485.1 Streptomyces sp. MB09-02B | reverse complement strand
ACTGACGCCCGCCGGGAGCCCCGGAAGCCGCCCCCTCCGACGCCTGCCGCCGGCCGGGGGCGGCCCGGGGGCGGCCCGGTCCCCGGCCCCGGCACCCGCGCCGACGCCCGCTCCGCGGACGGCGGCGAGAGCCTGGTCGAGCCGTCCGCGCCGGCAGCGACGACGGCGTCACCCGGCGCCCCGTCCACACCGTCGACGAACTGCCCGCCGCGCACTCCGACCTCGTACGCGCCCACCGGAACACCGTCGGACTGCTCCACGGGACGGGCGACTTCGGCGCGGACGAGACGATCACGTTCCGCCGGATCCCCGTGACCGCGCTCACCTGACCGTCGCCCGCCCCGTACCCGCACGTAAGGTCGGCCCATGACCTCTACTGACAGTGCACAGCAGTCCGCCGCGCAGGCTCCCGCGAAGGCCCCCGCCAAGGACCCCTGGGACCTGCCGGACGTCTCGGGGCTCGTCGTCGGCGTGCTCGGCGGCACCGGTCCGCAGGGCAAGGGCCTCGCCTACCGTCTCGCCAAGGCCGGCCAGAAGGTGATCATCGGATCGCGGGCCGCCGACCGCGCGCAGGGCGTCGCCCAGGACCTCGGGCACGGTGTCGAGGGCGCCGACAACGCCGAGACCGCCCGCCGCAGCGACATCGTGATCGTCGCGGTGCCGTGGGACGGACACGGCGAAACCCTCACATCGCTGCGCGAGGACCTGGCCGGCAAGCTCGTCATCGACTGCGTCAACCCGCTCGGCTTCGACAAGAAGGGCGCCTACGCCCTGAAGCCGGAGGAGGGCAGCGCCGCCGAGCAGGCCGCCGCGCTCCTGCCGGACTCGCGTGTCACCGCCGCCTTCCACCACCTCTCCGCCGTCCTCCTGGAGGACCCGGAGATCGAGGAGATCGACACCGACGTGATGGTCCTCGGCGAGGAGCGCGCCGACGTCGAGATCGTGCAGGCGCTGGCCGGCCGCATCCCCGGGATGCGCGGCATCTTCGCCGGCCGCCTGCGCAACGCCCACCAGGTCGAGTCCCTGGTCGCCAACCTGATCTCCGTGAACCGCCGCTACAAGGCCCACGCGGGCATCCGTCTGACCGACGTGTAGCCGGCGCACGCGGGCCCCCGGGCATGGGGGACACTGGACGACGCACCACCTCGTCCGACCGCCTTCCCAGGAGCCGACCCCCATGCCCCCCTTGCTCCC
>NZ_JARGEE010000883.1:0-1199 GCF_033794485.1 Streptomyces sp. MB09-02B | reverse complement strand
GTCGGGGGCGGGTTCACGGTCGTGGTCCCGAGGGGAGCTGGGGAGGAGGCTGGTGACGGGGACGAGGGTGACACCGTCCAGAGTGGTGGCCCTCCCCCGGGTCTCCGGGTCGCAGACCAGGACGCGAACTCCCGTACGGGACAGCTGATCCCGGAGGCGGGCGGTGGGGTGGGTGGCGTCCAGCGGTACCCAGCCGGCGCCCGCCCGCAGGATGCCGACGACTCCGGTGACCGTGGCCGTGCCGCCCGGTTCCGTGAGGAGTCCGACCAGGTCGCCGTGGCGTACGCCGTGCGCGCGCAGCCGGGTGGCGAGGGCGGCGGAGGCGGCGTCGAGGGCGGCGTAGGTGAGTGTGGCCCCGCCGTCGGCGGCGACGGCGCGGGACCCGGGGGTGGCGTGGAACTGGGCGAGGAGACGGTCCACGATTCCGCCCCCGCGACCTGCGGCGACGGTGTCGAGGGCCGGGGCGGGCGGCGTGGAGTCGGGGGCTTCTGCGGTTGGGGCCGTCGTGGTGTCGGGGGCTTCTGCGGTCGGGGCCGTCGAGGTCGGGAGTGGCGTGGTGGTGGCCCGAAGTTCGGTGACGTAGTCGTCGGCGAGGCGTCGTACGGTCTCGGGACGGAACAGGTGGGCCGGGTGGTTCCACGACAGGCGCAGGGCGGCGTCGGCCTCCCAGCACAGGAGGCCGAGGCGGGTGGCGGCGGTGGCGGTGGCCGCGGCCGTGGGGGTGACGGTGACGGGCCAGTCGGGGCCGTGGACCACCGGGAAGCGGGCGAAGCTGAAGCCCGCCTCGGCCGCCGTGCGTGGCGCGGGGCCCGTGGTGGGGCGCACCTCGGACAGCAGTCGGGCGAAGTCCGGGCTGCTCAGGGTCGCGTGGGCCTCGGCCTCCCGCCAGATCCGGCGCAGCCGGTCGGCGAGCGCGGTGACCGCTTCGGCGGGGTCGATGTCCACGAACACCGGCAGGGTGTCGGCCAGTGGCCCCACCAGTCGGTCGATACCGGCGAGCGGCAACTCCCGCCGCGCCCGCGCCACGTTGACGGCGACGGCTCGCCGTCCGCTCCACCGGGCCAGACAGCGGCCGTACACCGCCAGCAGCAGGTGGAACAACGACACCCCGTGCCGCGCGGCCGTCTCGCGGAGCGCGGCGGTCAACTCCTCGTCGATGTCGGTGCGGTGGTGGGTGAGGGGCGGGGTCGGGGGTGCCT
>NZ_JARGEE010000882.1:0-1213 GCF_033794485.1 Streptomyces sp. MB09-02B | reverse complement strand
AGGCATTCCCGCACGGCCAGGAAGAGCTCATGGCGCGAGGAATCGGGCACGGTGCGCTCGGCGCCGGTGGCGGAGAAGACGACGCGGACCGGGCCGGGCACGATGCTCGGTTTTGGCCTCGTGGTCTTCTTCGCCGCGTCCGTGCCCTGACTCGCGGCGGCTGCGCTCGTGGAGGTCTTCGCGCTCTGCGCATCGATCACGCGGGCGGCGGCTTTGCCCTGTGGCCCTCCTTGCGCCCCGCCGCTCTCCCGCAGCAGGCCGTCGAGCCTGGCAGGCGGGAGGCAGCGCGAGTACAGCCCGGCGGTCCACCGGAGGGGGTTCATGATCTCGCGCGGTCCGTGTGCGGGCGGACGTCCGAAGTCATGGGGCCGGCCGGGGCTGCAGCCGCCAGGCCGCCCGGCCGACTCGATCGGTTCGATCGGTTCGACCGGTTCGACCGGTTCGACCGGTTCCCTGCGGGCAGCGGGGGATGTTGGGACACGGGGCCTCGCTCATGCGCGGCGGGGGCGTTGCGCCCCGAGCCGTGTGGGTTGGGGGTGCGTCGTCGCGGCGTGGGAGCGCGGCGTGAGGGCGGGCGTCGTGGGATGAGACGGGTGCGAGGGCACCGAGGCCGTGGCCCGGGTGTGCTCCAGGTCGTCGTGGTGGTGGTGAGGGCCGATGCCGCCGGGGACGCGGCCGGCTCCGGTTCCGGTTCCGGCCTGGTGTGGCCGGTTCAGTCCTTGATGTCGCAGATCACGGCGCCGGAGGTGAGCGAGGCGCCCACGGCTGCACTCAGATCCTTGATGGTGCCGGCCTTGTGCGCGTTGAGGGGTTGTTCCATCTTCATGGCCTCCAGGACGACGACGAGGTCGCCTTCGGTGACGTGTTGGCCCTCTTCGACGGCGACCTTGACGACGGTGCCCTGCATCGGGGAGGCGAGGGTGTCGCCGGAGGCGGCCGGGAGGGACTTCTTTCCGGCCCGGCGTCTGGTCCTGGCGCCGGTGGCGGTGTTGGTGCGGGCCGGTGTCATGCCCAGCGAGGAGGGCACCAGGACCTCCAGGCGCTTGCCCCCGATCTCGACGACGATGGCCTCGCGGCCCGTATCGCCCTCCGCGTCCTGCTCCGGCACGGCCGGGAAGGGCTTGATGTCGTTGACGAACTCGGTCTCGATCCAGCGGGTGTGGACCGTGAACGGGTCGCTGGAGCCGGTCAGTTCGGGGGCGAACGCCGGGTC
>NZ_JARGEE010000881.1:0-1234 GCF_033794485.1 Streptomyces sp. MB09-02B | reverse complement strand
GCCCGACGCAGCGACGCGGCACCCCCTTCCCCCGCTACGGCGCCGCCGCCCCCGTACTCTCACGGACGATCAGCTCGACCGGGATGACCGGCTCCCTCTCCAACGCCTCCCCCGCGTCCTCCGGATCGTCCAACTGCGTCAGCAGCAACCGCAGCGCCCGCCTGCCGATCTCGGAGTAGTCCGTACGGATCGTGGTCAGCGGCGGCAGCAGGTGCGCCGCCTCCGGGATGTCGTCGTAGCCGACCACGCTGACGTCGTCCGGCACCCGGCGTCCCGCCTCGTGCAGGGCGCGCAGCAGACCCACAGCCATCTGGTCGTTGGAGACGAACACGGCGGTGACGTCGGGGCGGGCCGCGAGCCGTCGGCCCAGCGCGTAGCCGGAGTCGGCGCTCCAGTCCCCGACGAGGGGTTCGTGGACGACCGCACCGGCGTCCCGCAGGGTCTCCTGCCAGCTCGCGGCGCGTCGGTCGGCGGACGTCCAGCCGGCGGGGCCCGCGACGTGCCAGACGGTGGGGTGGCCGAGGCCCAGCAGGTGCCCGGTCGCCAGCCGGGCGCCGGCCGTGAAGTCCGAGGAGACCACGGGGGTGCCGTCGCCGAGGCCGTTGTCCAGCATGACCAGCGGGGTGTCCGGGCGGGCCCCCGCGAGTGCGGTGGCGACGGGCCGCTGGGGGGCGATGGCGATGATCCCGTCCGCGCCCTCGGCCGACAGCCGTTCCACCGCCTGGACGACGGTGTCCCGGTCGGCCGTGTCCAGGGCGATGGAGCTGACGAGGTAACCCGCCGTCTGGGCGGCGGTGTTGATCGCGGTGAGGGTGGAGGCGGGGCCGTAGCGGGCCGCGTCGAAGGAGATCACGCCGAGCATCCGGGTGCGGCCGCTCGCCAGGGAGCGGGCGCTGCGGCTGGGGCGGTAGCCGAGCGTCCGCATGGCCTCCAGCACGGCCTCGCGGGTCTCGGCCCGGACCGCCGGGTTGTCGTTGAGGACGCGGGAGACGGTCTGCTTGGAGACACCGGCGAGGCGGGCGACGTCGTCCATCACCGGGCGGGAGCCGGCGAAGTTGCGTCGGCTGCGGGTACGGGTGGCCTCGCCGGGGTCGTGGCCGGCCGCGCCGCCGTCCGGGGTGCTTCGGGGCATGCGGCGTCCTTATACAAACTCCGGGCCCCCGAGAAAGGCAGAAAACCCTGAATCCCGCTCTTGCTTGAAAAAAAAAAAAAATAAAATAAAAAAAGAGTAGAA
>NZ_JARGEE010000880.1:0-1240 GCF_033794485.1 Streptomyces sp. MB09-02B | reverse complement strand
GCCGGAGGGCCGGAGGGCCGGAGGGCCGGAGGGCCGGAGGGCCGGAGGGTCGGAGGGTCGGAGCGCTCGGTGCCTCGGCGCCGTTGGGGTGCGCGATCGGAGGCGGGTGCAGGTACGTGGGGCTTCTCGCGCAGTTCCCCGCGCCCCTGGAAGGCGGGGGTTACGCCCCCCGCCTTTCCGCCCGGAGGGCCGCCAGTAGCCGTGCCGCTGTCCGCCTCGCCTCCGCCTCCGTCCAGGCCCATGCGGTGGTCGGGGGCCGGTGGGTGGTCCAGGTGTCCCAGTAGCTGCGGGCCTTGCCGTAGCGGTCGGCGACCAGGACGTGGGGGAGGTCCAGGAGGAGGGCGAGGACGTGGCCGTGGAGGCGGTCGGTGACCGTGACCCGGCCGGCGGTCAACAGGCGGCAGCCGCGCGCGAGTTGCAGGCGGGCGAGGCCGTCGTAGGTGGCGAGGAGGGCGGGGACGGCGCCGGACGGGTCGCCCGAGGCGGCTCGGCACAGGGCGCGGGCCCGGCTCCGCCACAGCGCTTCCTTGGCCCGCCGCCAGTCGGTGTCGTCGCCCTCCCGGGTCCAGTCGAAGACGTACGGGTCGCCGCGTTCCGTGCGTGCCGTGCCGCGCCCGGCCGGTGGGCCCTTCGCCGATTCCTTGTCCTCCCTGGCCAGCCAGACCACGTCATGGGCGACCACCCTGCCGTCGGCGAGCGCGTCCGGCGGTACGGCGAAGGCCAGGTCGGGGGCGAGCAGCGACGGTGCCTCGAAGACGGTGCGGCAGCGGTGCAGGCTGTGCCGGTCGCGCAGCAGCAGCGTCAGATCGGGGTGGGCGTCGAAGACGCGGCGGGCCCGGGTGAGGTTGGCGTGGTCCGTGAAGTGCACGGACTGGGGCAGCTGGACGATCCGGCGGTCCGGGAAGTCGCGCAGGACCTGTTCGCGCAGGAGCTGGCTGTCCTCCCAGAGGTCGCCGAGGGTGCCGCCGCCCGTCAGCATGATGGGGCCCTCCGGGAGACAGGCCGCCAACTGCCCGGCGTCGTACGACATCAGGTCGCAGGCATAGCGCACCTCGGCGCCGAGCGCGTCCAGCAGGGCGCGCTGGCCGAGCCAGATCGCGCTGTCGCCGACGTTGGAGTTGAGCGGGGCCCCGATGAGCGCGCACCGGGTGCCGGCCGGGACCAGCCGGTCCAGGACGGTCAGGACGTACGAGACGTGGTGGGCGCAGTGGGGGACGTAGGACGGGGGCGGGGTGTGCGG
>NZ_JARGEE010000087.1:0-25546 GCF_033794485.1 Streptomyces sp. MB09-02B | reverse complement strand
CTTGTTGGTCTTTTTTGTTCTTTTTTTTTTCCAGCAAAAGCCGGCTAACTATTTTTCGGCCTGTTTCGTGGGCTCGGAGATTGGTATCAGAGACAGCCCCTCGGGGGTGGCCGTCGTGCGCGCCTTTAACGTCTCCGTCCGTCTGGCCGCGACGGCCAGGACCGTGGCGGCCAGACGGACGGATACGTTCAAGGCGCGCACGGCGGCCACCTCCGAGGGGGGCGAAATGGGGAGTCCCCCTGCCCAACTCCCGCCGCCCGCAAGAAGACACGCGCCCGCCGACGGACCACACGGCAGCGCCCCCGAAGGGGCGCGGGGAACTGCGCGAGCGGCTATCCGTAGCCGAGCGCGTGCAGCCGCGCGTCGTCGATCCCGAAGTGATGCGCGATCTCGTGCACCACGGTCACCTCGGTCTCCGCGACCACGTCCTCCCGCGACTCGCACATCCGCAGCGTCGGCCCCCGGTAGATCGTGATCCGGTCCGGCAGCACCCCGGCATACCACTCCCCACGATCCGTGAGCGGAGTCCCCTCGTACAGCCCGAGCAGCTCGGGATCGTCGGCGGGCGGCTCGTCCTCCACGAACACCGCCACGTTGTCCATCAGCCGCGTCAGCTCCGGCGGAATCCGGTCCAACGCCTCGGCGACCAGTTCCTCGAACTCCTCGCGCGTCATCTCCAGCACACGGCCATTGTCATGCACGACCCCCGAGACTCGCCCCCCGCATATCCGTCCTCACCTCTGGGCATACGGGACCAATGGCACGCGTCCCCGCCGCCCTGGCCCGGCACTACCGCTCCCGCCGCACGCAGCCGACCCTCGAACTGGTCCACCACCCCCACCCCTGGGGGCGTGCGCTCGGCCTCGTCACGGTCGTGCTGCTCGGCGCCTGGCTGGGCCTGCTGATCGTGGGCAACGTGCGCACCCCCGTCGGCCCCATGAACACGACGATGACCCTGCGCCCGTCCCTCACCGGCGGCACGAAGATCAACGTCTCCCCGCTCGGCGCCCTGGAACTGCGCAGCCACAACGCCCCCGTACGCCTGGACGTGAACGTCGACCAGCTCGACCCGGAGCGCGCCCAGGCCCTGGTCGACCACCCCGAACGGATCTCCGGACTGCAGGAGGAGATCGCCTCGGACGTGCAGCACGGCACCGTCGACCTGGCCGTGCGGTCGGGCGTCGCCGTCGTCGTCGGGGCCACCACCCTCGGCCTCGCCGTGTTCCGCCGACCCCGCCGCGCCCTCGCCGCGGGCGGCCTCGCCCTCGTCCTGCTGGCCGGCGCCGGCGGCACGGCCGCCGCCACCTGGAACCCCAACTCCGTCCTGGAACCCAAGTTCTCGGGCCTGCTCTCCTCCGCGCCCTCCCTGGTCGGCAACGCGCGCAGCATCGTCACCGAATTCGACATCTACCAGAAGGAGTTGGCCCGCCTGGTGACGAACGTGACCAAGCTGTACGACGTCACGTCCACGCTCCCCGCGTACCAGCCCGACCCGACGACCATCCGCGTCCTGCACGTCTCCGACATCCATCTGAACCCCGCGAGCTGGAAGATCATCGCCTCGCTGGTGGAGCAGTACGAGATCAACGTCATCGTCGACTCCGGCGACACCATGGACCACGGCAGCGCCGCCGAGAACGCCTTCCTCGACCCGATCGCCGACCTCGGGGCGCCGTACGTCTGGGTGCGCGGCAACCACGACTCGCGTGCGACGCAGCGCTATCTGGAGGGCATCGACAACACACACGTCCTCGACGAGGGGAAGGCGGTGACCGTCGGCGGGCTGCGCTTCGCGGGGATCGGGGACCCGCAGTTCACCCCGGACCGCTCGACCGACAAGGCGGGCCTGCCCTCGGAGGAGGTGGCCGGGCGGCAGCTGGCGGACGCCCTGCGCGCCCAGCGGGCGGCGGGCAGCCCCGTGGACATCGCGATCGCCCACAACCCGGACGCGGCCCGGGAGACGGACGGCCAGGTCCCGCTCGTCCTCGCCGGGCATCTGCACCGCCCGACGATGGAGATCCTCGACCAGGGCACCCGCCTGCGCATCGAGGGCTCGACCGGCGGCAGCGGTCTGCGCGCCGTGGAGGGCAAGCACCCCGATCCCATCGAGGCCTCGGTCCTGTACCTCGACCGCGACACCCGGCGCCTGCAGGCCTGGGACGAGATCAAACTCGGCGGGCTGGGCCTGACGACGGCCGAGGTCAGCCGCCACCTGCCGGAGGAGAACCAGCCGGGGGCCGAACCCGAGGACGGGCAGTCCCCGTCGCCCTCCGGGAGCAGGTCGACGGACGAGTCCCCCGGTGGCCCGTAAACCGTTTTGGCGATACCTCCCGCCATCCCATATGCTTCTCACGTCCCCGACGCGCTGACGAAGCGCCCAGGCGGGCCGATAGCCCTCATCGTCTAGCGGCCTAGGACGCCGCCCTTTCAAGGCGGTAGCACGGGTTCGAATCCCGTTGGGGGCACGCAAGAACGTGTGCGAGACTGTCGTACGCATCTTGGTCCTGTGGAGCAGTTTGGAGTGCTCGCCACCCTGTCAAGGTGGAGGCCGCGGGTTCAAATCCCGTCAGGACCGCTGGTGTTTCACGTGAAACATCGCGGCTGGGTAGCTCAGTTGGTACGAGCGATCGCCTGAAAAGCGATAGGTCGCCGGTTCGACCCCGGCCCCAGCCACAGCGAACGAAGACCCTCTCCGGTTCACCGGAGAGGGTCTTCGTCTGTGCCCCCGGGAACGGACGACCACGGCCGCACGCAAAAGCGTTCGCCCCTCGTTTCCCGGAGGTGAGATCCTGGGTCGCGTATGTCCACTCACCCCGCCCCCGCCTTCGGCGCCCTCGCCCCCCGTCTGGCCGAGCTGTCCCTGCGCGACGCGCACCGGCTCGGACGCAGACTCGAAGGCGCGCGCAAGATCCGTAAGCCCGAGGCCCGGGCCGCCGTCCTCGCCGAGATCGAGGCGGAGGTCGCCAAGGGCGAGTCGCGCATGGCCGAGCGCGCCGCACGCGTACCGGCCGTCTCGTACCCCGAGCAGTTGCCTGTCAGCCAGAAGAAGGACGACATCGCGGCCGCCATCCGCGACCACCAGGTCGTCATCGTCGCGGGCGAGACCGGCTCCGGCAAGACGACCCAGATCCCGAAGATCTGTATGGAGCTGGGGCGTGGCGTACGCGGCATGATCGGGCACACCCAGCCCCGGCGTATCGCCGCCCGTACGGTCGCCGAGCGCGTCGCGGAGGAGCTGCGGACGCCGCTCGGCGAGGCGGTCGGCTGGAAGGTGCGGTTCACCGACCAGGTCAACCCGGACGCCACCTTCGTCAAGCTGATGACGGACGGCATCCTGCTCGCCGAGATCCAGACCGACCGCGAGCTGCGCGCCTACGACACGATCATCATCGACGAGGCCCACGAGCGGTCCCTCAACATCGACTTCCTGCTGGGCTACCTGGCCCAGCTGCTGCCCAAGCGCCCCGATCTCAAGGTCGTCATCACCTCCGCGACCATCGACCCCGAGCGCTTCTCCCGCCACTTCGGCGACGCCCCGATCGTCGAGGTCAGCGGGCGGACCTACCCCGTCGAGGTGCGCTACCGCCCCCTCCTCGAAGAGGACTCCGACGACGCCGACCGCGACCAGATCACCGCCATCTGCGACGCCGTCGAGGAGCTCCAGGGCGAGGGCAAGGGCGACATCCTCGTCTTCCTCTCCGGTGAGCGCGAGATCAGGGACACGGCCGACGCCCTGATCAAGAAGAACTACCGCTTCACGGAGGTCCTCCCGCTCTACGCCCGGCTCTCGCACGCGGAGCAGCACCGCGTCTTCCAGCCGCACACCGGTCGCAGGATCGTTCTGGCCACGAACGTCGCCGAGACCTCCCTCACCGTCCCCGGCATCAAGTACGTCATCGACCCCGGCTTCGCCCGCATCAGCCGCTACAGCCACCGCACCAAGGTCCAGCGCCTCCCGATCGAGGCGATCTCCCAGGCCAGCGCCAACCAGCGCAAGGGCCGCTGCGGCCGTACGTCCGACGGTGTCTGCATCCGGCTCTACAGCGAGGACGACTTCGAGGCCCGTCCCGAGTTCACGGACGCGGAGATCCTCCGGACGAACCTCGCCTCCGTCATCCTCCAGATGACCGCGGCCGGCCTCGGCGACATCGAGAAGTTCCCCTTCATCGACCCGCCGGACCACCGCAACATCCGCGACGGCGTCCAGCTCCTCCAGGAGCTCGGCGCGCTCGACCCGGCGCAGAAGGACGTACGCAAGCGCCTCACCCCGATGGGCCGCAAGCTCTCCCAGCTGCCCGTCGACCCCCGGCTCGCCCGCATGGTCGTCGAGGCCGACAAGAACGGCTGCGCCCGCGAGGTCATGGTGATCGCCGCCGCGCTCTCCATCCAGGACCCGCGCGAGCGCCCCGCCGACAAGCAGGCCCAGGCGGACCAGCAGCACGCCCGTTTCAAGGACGAGACCAGCGACTTCCTCGCCTTCCTCAACCTCTGGCGGTACGTCCGCGAGCAGCAGAAGGAGCGCGGCTCGTCGTCGTTCCGCCGGATGTGCAAGCAGGAGTACCTGAACTTCCTGCGCATCCGGGAGTGGCAGGACATCTACAGCCAGCTGCGCACGGTCGCCAAGCAGATGGACATCCACCTCAACGAGGAGGACGCGCCGGAACAGCACGTCCATGTCTCGCTCCTGGCCGGCCTGCTCTCCCACATCGGCATGAAGGACGTGAAGGACGCCGGGAGCGAGGGCGGCCGGAACACGGGGAAGAACGAGTACCTGGGCGCCCGGAACGCCAAGTTCGCGATCTTCCCGGGCTCGGCCCTCTTCAAGAAGCCCCCGCGCTTCGTGATGTCGGCCGAACTGGTGGAGACCTCGCGCCTGTGGGCCCGCGTCAACGCGAGGATCGAGCCCGAGTGGGTCGAACCCCTCGCCGAGCACCTGCTCAAGCGCACCTACAGCGAGCCGCACTGGGAGAAGGACCAGGCGGCCGTGATGGCGTACGAGAAGGTCACGCTGTACGGCGTACCGATCGTCGCCCAGCGGAAGATCAACTACGGTCGGATCGACGCGGAGGCCAGCCGTGAGCTGTTCATCCGCAACGCGCTCGTCGAAGGCGACTGGCGCACGCACCACAAGTTCTTCGCCGACAACCGCAAGCTGCTCAGCGAGGTCGAGGAGCTGGAGCACCGGGCCCGGCGCCGGGACATCGTGGTCGACGACGACACACTCTTCGACTTCTACGACCAGCGGGTCCCCGACCACGTCGTCTCGGGCGCCCACTTCGACTCCTGGTGGAAGCACAAGCGCCACGAGCAGCCGGACTTCCTGGACTTCGAGCGGGAGATGCTCATCCGGGAGTCGGCCGAGGCGGTCACGAAGGCCGACTACCCGGATTCCTGGCGCCAGGGACAGCTGAAGTTCCGGGTGACGTACCAGTTCGAGCCGGGTGCCGACGCGGACGGCGTGACGGTCCACATCCCCCTCCAGGTCCTCAACCAGGTCACCGACGAGGGCTTCGACTGGCAGATCCCGGGCCTGCGGGAGGAGGTGGTGACGGAGCTGATCCGTTCCCTCCCGAAGCCGATCCGGAGGAACTACGTACCGGCGCCGAACTTCGCGCGGCGCTTCCTGGACCAGGCGGTCCCCCTCCAGGAGCCGCTGCCGGTGACGATGGCCCGCGAGCTCAAGCGCATGGTGGGTGTGCCGCTGACCCCCGAGGACTTCGACTGGTCCCGGGTCCCCGACCATCTGAAGATCACCTTCCGGATCGTCGACGAGCGGCGCCGGAAGCTCGCCGAGGACAAGGACCTGGAGGCACTGCGCCTCCAGTTGAAGCCGAGGGCGCGCAAGGCCCTGTCCCAGGCCGCGGCGGCCACCGCCGAGCGCCAGGGCGGCGAATCCGTGGAGCGGACGGGCCTGACGGACTGGACGATCGGCTCGCTCACCCGCGTCTTCGAGACCCGCCGCGCCGGCCAGCCCGTGAAGGCGTACCCGGCGCTCGTGGACGACGGTCCGACGGCGAACACCGTCTCCGTACGCCTCTTCGACACGGAGGCCGAGCAGGCGGAGGCGATGTGGAAGGGCACCCGGAGACTCATCCTCCGAAACATTCCGGTCAACCCTGCGAAGTTCGCGAGCGAAAAGCTCACCAACGCGCAGAAGCTGGCACTGTCCGCCAATCCGCACGGTTCGATCCAGGCGCTCTTCGACGACTGCGCGATGGCCGCCGCCGACAAGCTGATCGCCGACTTCGGCGGACCCGCGTGGGACGAGTCGTCGTACCGCAAGCTGTACGACAAGGTGCGCGCGGAGATCGTCGACACCACGGTCCGTACGGTCGGCCAGGTGCAGCAGGTGCTGGCCGCCTGGCAGGCCTGTGAACGCCGTCTGAAGTCCACCCGCAGCCCGGCCCTCCTCGCCAACCTCACGGACGTACGGGGGCAGCTGGACGCCCTCGTGAAGCCCGGGTTCGTCACGGAGGCGGGGCTGCGGCGGCTGCCGGACCTGATGCGCTACCTGGTGGCGGCCGACCGCCGGCTGCAGCAGATGCCGACCGGCGTCCAACGGGACACGTCCCGGATGGAGAAGGTCCACGAGATGCGCGACGAGTACGCCTGGCTGCTGGAACAGCTGCCGCAGGGGCGGCCCGTGCCCTCCTCGGTGACGGAGATCCGCTGGATGATCGAGGAGCTGCGGGTCAGCTACTTCGCGCACGCCCTGGGCACGGCCTACCCCGTCTCCGACAAGCGGATCGTGAAGGCGATCGACGCGGCGGTGCCGTAACGGGCCATGCACACCGGGTGAGTTCGACCCGGGGCCACCGCTCCTGTACAGTCTCTTCTCGCAGGCCAGCGCGGCAACAAGGCGCGGACTGCGAAACCTGGTCCTGTGGAGCAGTTTGGAGTGCTCGCCACCCTGTCAAGGTGGAGGCCGCGGGTTCAAATCCCGTCAGGACCGCACGATCGTGAGAGGCCCGCATCCGATGAGGATGCGGGCCTCCTGCGTGTGCGCGAGCCTTCCTCGCGCCCTCGAGCCCGCCGGCTACGCCCAAGAGCTCGGGAGGCTGGGGCTGTTGGGCGCGTGCGGGTCGAATGCGGCTGATCACGCAGTTCCCCGCGCCCCCGGAGGGCCGCCTGCGGCTGCCCGTCGGCGCCGTGGGGGTTGACGGCGTCACATTCCGCCGGTACCTCAGACTCAGGGCCCAGAGACCCCCGGAGGTGCGTATGGCGGCGTCCGTTCGGCACGAGACTCGCGCGTTACTCCGTGCTCACCTGTCGGCCGCCTCGTCGTACCGCCACCTCACCCGCCACTGCCCGATCTGCCACCGCCTGCTGCGGCTGGCGACGGAGCACCCGACGGGCGGCGAGGACGGCGGCGACGGCCCCACGGAGGGCGAGACGCCCGCCAAGGCGTGAGACGCCTCCCGCAGGGAAGACACTCGGCGAGGGCTGTCACGCTCAACTCCCTTCCCCTCTACCGCAGATACCGCTCGGTCAACAAGGACCCCGACATGTGACGGGTGTCACTGAACGAGTTTTCGGAACGCTGGTTCTTACCGGTCCCCTACAACTGGTCAATTTAATATGTGCAATTGCACCAGTCCCCAGGGGTCCTGCACAGGAGATCCGACACCCCTCCCCAGAGTCCGACAAGCCCGCGCACAACCCGCCGCTTCCGGACCCGGCCCCCCTCGATACCCCTGGTCCCGGCTCCCGGCCCCGGGCACAAAAAAGATCGCGCTGGACCCGGCGGAGTCCAGCGCGATCTACGACGCACCCTTGGTGCTTGCCTGCCGAATACCCGGGAAGCCTGGGCCTCCCGGAAAGCTCTGTGTGGCTCGGGCGTGGGATCTGTTGGGGCAGAACCCGCGTCGCTTGAAGCTGCTGAGCGGTGCTTTCAGACTTCCGGCCGATTGGGGGACCAGCCGAAATGCCCTGTCATGCGATGGTTCAGGCCTCGCTGCGCTGCTGCGGAATGCCCGCGAGCAGTGCGCGGACCTCAGCCTCGCGGTAACGGCGGTGTCCGCCGAGCGTACGGATGGACGTGAGCTTGCCGGCCTTCGCCCACCGCGTGACCGTCTTGGGGTCGACGCGGAACATGGTGGCGACCTCAGCCGGGGTCAGCAGCGGCTCGGCATCAGGGGTGCGAGCGGTCATGAGCGGCCTCCTCGGGAGAACCGAACCTTCTCGGTTCTTTCCTCTAAATTCTGCACCTTGACCCGCGTTGCCCGAAATGGCGGACGCGAGTCGAGTCGGTTATAGGACGAACGGCTTGTCCTCGGCACTACAACTACACCATCTGTCCAGCCGCGTCGGCCAAACCGATGGAATTGCCCTCCCAGGTGTTCATCAGCGACGGATGCCGATGGACCATGCCATAGCGGACAGTCACGCCACTGTGACGATCAGTCACAGTGGCGCGCAGGAGTCACGAGACCCCCCATTAGCGTGCAATGCTGAGATTCCACCCATACGTGGGCAGAAGAAGCCTCCCCCGGGCTCCTTGTCCTATTTTGACACGAGGAGGTGCGTAAGAGGCAAGGCCCGCGTAAGTGCAATCCGTCACGCTTGGCGGCTTCTTGACACAAAAGCCCGGATCGGGGACCTACGTCCCACCGTGACACCCGCAGGTCACTGCGTTGCGTCAAGCTTGGGTCAAGGGTGGACAGTTCACCATGGTTCGGCTGTCGTGGAAAGCCTTTTCTCATCGGCCCCACAAGTCACAAGTACGGACGCGACGTTGAGCCGGTTCAACCGGTTCGGCCCGGTTCAGTTCGCCGAGCGCCGGTCCCGTACCGCCCGCCAGCGCTCGACCAGGCGCCCGTAGGCCTCCCCGGCGGCGAGACCGTCCCCGCCGCGCAGGGCCTCGATGCCCTCGGCGACGTCGGCGGCGGAGTGATCGCCGTCCAGCTCCTCCGCGGGCAGGACGTGCACGAGGCCGCCGTAGTCCAGCTCGACGAACGAGCGCGGGTGGAACTCCTCCAGCCAGCGGCCCACGTCGATCAGACCGTCGATGAGCGGCCCCTCGTCGATGGCGTCCCGCAGGGTCCGCAGCCCCCGCGCCACGCGCCGCCGGGCCTGCACCATGGGAGTGCGATAGCGAAGCACCGGCGAGATCTCGCCGGATCCCTTCTCGCCCGACCCCTTCTCGTACGTCCGCTCCTCGTCCGAGACGAGGACGAACCAGTTCAGCGGCACCTGCCAGGTCGCGGTGCGGATCCACGGCCGGGCGTCGGGGTTGCCGGCCAGCCAGCGCTCGTAGTCCTGGCTCGCCTGGTGGCGCACCAGCGGCGGCAGCACCGCGTCCAGGACCGGGGCGGGCAGCTCCTCGGCCAGGTCGCCGAGCGCCTGCCAGCCGCGCAGCCGGGTCCGCCAGGGACAGACACAGACCACCCCGTCGACCTCCAGCACGAAGGCGTCCTCGCTCTCATGCACCGGCACCGGCACCGGCGGGGTCGGCAGCAGGTCGGCCAGCGAGCGACGCAGCTCGTCCTGGTACGAGGGGCGGTCGGGGCGCCGGGCGTAGCGGGCCCAGTGGCCGCGCTCGGGCTCGGGGAAGGCCGCCAGCGGCTCGTACACGCGGAGGTAGGACGCGTACGGGACGATCACCGAGGACACCTTGGGCACGCCTGCTCCCTCCCCCGGCTACCACCGGGGAAACCTGCGGAACCCGCCCACGGGCGGGCCGGAAAACTGTGCGGATCGCACCACGTCCGTACTCCGGGTGGGGGGTGATCCTGAAGCGGCGCCGCTGTACGGCGGACGCAGGCTCTAATCTCATGCTCACAGACCCCGCCACCCGTACGGGAGCCTGTCACCGACCGCCGCTTCTTACCCAGGAGTCACCACAGTGACCGAAGTATCTGACGGCGTCCTGCACACCCTGTTCCACTCGGACCAGGGCGGTCACGAGCAAGTCGTGCTCTGCCAGGACCGGGCCAGCGGCCTCAAGGCCGTCATCGCCCTCCACTCCACCGCGCTCGGCCCCGCACTCGGCGGCACGCGCTTCTACCCGTACGCGACCGAGGCGGCGGCCGTCGCCGACGCCCTGAACCTCGCGCGCGGCATGTCGTACAAGAACGCCATGGCCGGCCTCGACCACGGCGGCGGCAAGGCCGTGATCATCGGCGACCCCGACCGGATCAAGAGCGAGGACCTGCTGCTCGCCTACGGACGGTTCGTCGCCTCCCTCGGCGGCCGCTACGTCACCGCGTGCGACGTCGGCACCTACGTCTCCGACATGGACGTCGTGGCCCGCGAGTGCCGCTGGACGACCGGCCGCTCCCCCGAGAACGGCGGCGCCGGCGACTCCTCCGTCCTCACCGCCTTCGGCGTCTACCAGGGAATGCGGGCCTCCGCCCAGCACGTGTGGGGCGACCCCTCGCTGCGCGACCGCAGGGTCGGTGTCGCGGGTGTCGGCAAGGTCGGCCACCACCTCGTGGAGCATCTGCGCGCCGAGGGCGCCCAGGTCGTGATCACGGACGTGCGCGAGGACGCCGTACGACGCGTCCTCGACAGGTATCCGGAGGGGGTCACCGCCGCCGCGCACACCGACGCCCTCATCCGGACCGAGGGGCTCGACATCTACGCCCCCTGCGCGCTCGGCGGGGCCCTCGACGACGACTCCGTGCCCGTCCTGACCGCGAAGGTGGTGTGCGGGGCGGCCAACAACCAGCTCGCGCATCCCGGCGTCGAGAAGGACCTCGCCGACCGCGGGATCCTCTACGCGCCGGACTACGTGGTGAACGCCGGCGGGGTCATCCAGGTCGCCGACGAGCTCCACGGGTTCGACTTCGAGCGGTGCAGGGCGAAGGCCGCGCAGATCTTCGACACCGCTCTGACGATCTTCGCACGTGCGAAGATCGATGGTATTCCGCCGGCTGCGGCGGCCGACCGGATCGCCGAGCAGCGGATGCACGAGGCGGCCGCGGCACGCGGTCGCTGAGCCGTCGGGCAGGGCGCCGGGCGGCTTTCGCGCGGCGTCGGCGGTACCCGTCGGCGGCTTTAGAGAGAACTCTCACTTCCGTCGGCGGGTCGCCCGCCCAGAAACGGTTAAAATCACCGTTGACCAGCGAGGAAAGGGCTCCTCGAAGGTTCTGGGCACGGGCACGTCCTGCGGGCGACGTACCGTATGGGCGTGGGCTCAGGTACCGTGGAAGCCCTACGGACCGGTCTCTCCATGGAGAGCCCGTTCCAGATCATGAACGCGTGTCAAGACTCTGGGGCCGTCGAGCCCCGTCACCGAGGGGGTCGAGCCATGGGGCGCGGCCGGGCCAAGGCCAAGCAGACGAAGGTCGCCCGCCAGCTGAAGTACAACAGCGGCGGGACTGACCTGTCGCGTCTGGCCAGCGAGCTGGGCGCATCGACTTCGAGCCAACCTCCGAACGGCCAGCCGTTCGAGGACGACGAAGACGACGACGACCCGTACGCCCAGTACGCGGATCTCTACAACGACGACGATGAGGACGACGAGGACGAGCAGTCCGGTCCCGCCTCTCATCGTCGCGGCGCTTGACGATCTAGCCGCGCTCTACCCGGTCCGGGCGGGTTGCTCCGCCGGACCGGGTTTTGTGCGGTCCCGCTCCACCCGGAGCTGGGGCGCCTCATAGCTCGGGTCCACCGCACTTGGGCGACCGCGGGTCGCGTGTGGTTGCTCGCGCAGTTTCCCGCACCCCTGATGGGTGGGCCTTCAACCCCCCGTCAGGGGCGTACTGCTGTTCAGCCTCGTGCGTAGTCGCCGACCAGTTCGGCGCCTGTGGTGTGGTCGGCGCGGTCGGTGATCTCGCCCGCTACCCAGGCCTCGACGCCGCGGTCCGCCAAGGTCGTCAGGGCCACGTCCGCCGACTCCTGGGGGACGATGGCGATCATGCCCACGCCCATGTTCAGGGTCTTCTCCAGCTCCAGGCGCTCGACCTGACCCGTCCTGCCGACCAGGTCGAAGATCGGGGCCGGGGTCCAGGTGGAGCGGTCCACCGTGGCGTGGAGGGTGTCGGGGATCACACGGGCCAGGTTGGCGGCCAGGCCGCCGCCGGTGACGTGGCTGAAGGCGTGGACCTCGGTGGTGCGGGTGAGGGCCAGACAGTCCAGCGAGTAGATCTTGGTGGGCTCCAGCAGCTCCGCGCCGAGGGTGCGGCCGAGTTCGGCGATCTCGGTGTCCAGGGAGAGACCGGCCTGGTTCAGCAGGACGTGGCGGACGAGCGAGTACCCGTTCGAGTGAAGGCCCGAGGCCGCCATGGCGATCACGGCGTCACCCGTACGGATACGATCCGGGCCGAGCAGGCGTTCGGCCTCGACCACGCCCGTGCCGGCGCCGGCGACGTCGAAGTCGTCCGGGCCGAGCAGGCCCGGGTGCTCGGCCGTCTCGCCGCCGACAAGGGCGCAGCCGGCGAGGACACAGCCCTCGGCGATGCCCTTGACGATGGCGGCGACCCGCTCCGGGTGGACCTTGCCGACGCAGATGTAGTCGGTCATGAACAGCGGTTCGGCGCCGCAGACCACGATGTCGTCCATCACCATGGCGACCAGGTCGTGGCCGATGGTGTCGTAGACGCCCAGCTGACGCGCGATGTCGACCTTCGTGCCGACGCCGTCCGTGGCGGAGGCGAGCAGCGGGCGCTCGTAGCCCTTGAGGGCGGAGGCGTCGAAGAGGCCGGCGAAGCCGCCGAGGCCGCCGAGGACCTCGGGGCGCTGCGTCTTCTTCACCCACTCCTTCATCAGCTCTACGGCGCGGTCGCCCGCCTCGATGTCGACGCCCGCGGCTGCGTAGCTGGCACCAGTTGTCTCAGACATGACGGTGAGAACTTTCGTGTCGTACTGCGGCAGGTAAGCAGGTGTTACCGGCTGTCTACGGGCAGTCTTACGGGCGACGGATCGCGTCGGCCGCGGCCGTGGCGGCGGGTCCGGCCGCCAGCTCGGTCTCCAGGAGCTGCTTACCGAGCAGCTCGGGGTCCGGCAGCTCCATCGGGTACTCGCCGTCGAAGCAGGCCCGGCAGAGGTTCGGCTTGGCGATGGTGGTCGCGTCGATCATGCCGTCGATGGAGATGTAGGCCAGGGAGTCGGCGCCCAGGGAGGTGCCGATCTCGTCGATCGTCATGCCGTTGGCGATGAGCTCGGCGCGGGTGGCGAAGTCGATGCCGAAGAAGCAGGGCCACTTCACGGGCGGGGACGAGATCCGGATGTGGACCTCGGCGGCGCCCGCCTCGCGGAGCATCCGGACCAGGGCGCGCTGCGTGTTGCCGCGGACGATCGAGTCGTCGACGACCACCAGGCGCTTGCCCTTGATGACTTCCTTGAGCGGATTCAGCTTCAGCCGGATGCCGAGCTGGCGGATCGTCTGGGAAGGCTGGATGAACGTACGTCCGACGTACGCGTTCTTCACCAGACCCGCACCGAACGGGATGCCCGAGGCCTCCGCGTAGCCAATGGCGGCCGGGGTGCCGGACTCCGGGGTCGCTATGACCAGGTCGGCCTCGACAGGGGCTTCCTTGGCCAGCTTGCGGCCCATCTCCACGCGGGAGAGGTACACGTTCCGGCCGGCGATGTCGGTGTCCGGGCGGGCCAGGTAGACGTACTCGAAGACACAGCCCTTCGGCTTCGCTTCCGCGAATCGGGAGCTGCGCAGACCGTTCTCGTCGATGGCGATGAACTCGCCCGGCTCGATCTCGCGGACGAAGCTCGCGCCGCAGATGTCGAGGGCGGCGCCCTCGGAGGCGACGACCCAGCCGCGCTCCAGCCGGCCGAGGACCAGCGGGCGGATGCCCTGCGGGTCACGAGCGGCGTACAGGGTGTGCTCGTTCATGAAGACCAGGGAGAAGGCACCGCGGACCTGCGGGAGGACCTTCGGGGCGGCCTCTTCCACGGTCAGTGGCCGGTCGTCCTCGTCGACCTGGGCCGCGAGGAGCGCGGTGAGCAGGTCGGTGTCGTTGGTGGCCGCGACGCGTGGCGTACGGCCCTCCTGCTTGGGCAGGTCGGCGACCATCTCGGCGAGCTGGGCCGTGTTGACCAGGTTGCCGTTGTGGCCGAGCGCGATGGAGCCGTGCGCGGTGGCACGGAACGTCGGCTGGGCGTTCTCCCACACGGAGGCGCCGGTGGTCGAGTAGCGGGCGTGACCGACCGCGATATGACCTTGGAGGGAACCGAGAGAGGTCTCGTCGAAGACCTGGGACACGAGGCCCATGTCCTTGAAGACGAGGATCTGGGAGCCGTTGCTGACCGCGATACCCGCGGATTCCTGGCCCCGATGCTGGAGGGCGTAGAGCCCGAAGTACGTGAGCTTGGCGACCTCTTCACCCGGAGCCCAGACACCGAAGACGCCGCAGGCGTCCTGGGGGCCTTTCTCGCCGGGGAGAAGGTCGTGGTTGAGTCGTCCGTCACCACGTGGCACGCCACCGAGTGTAGGCGAGATCGCGCACCGGTCCGAATCCGGTGATCTCGCCCGCCCCGGTTCCCGACTGCGGGCCTTCGCACGTCACTTGTCGGCGACGGCTCCGACACCTACGTTGTTTTCGCTGGTCAGCGTGATGCTGCGGTGATCGATTCGATACTCCACCGTGCCCTTGAAAAGCTCCAGGAGGCTGCGTTCGGCGGCCATGAGTGAGTCGGAGCACATCTTGCGGGTGGTCCGCGGATTGCCGAGGGTGATCTCGCCGTCGCTCACCGTGGCTTTGGCGGAGATGTCGTTGCAGCCGACGCTCCCGCTGAAGGTGCCCGCCTTCTTGTCGAGGGTGAACCAGGCCTTGCCGCGGGCGGCCTCGGGGAGCGAGGTGGCCACGTCGTGGTCCATGAGGGAGTCGATGCGCCACCTGGTGCCGTACAGCTCCGCGGGCTTCTCCTCGGTCAGCTCGACCGTGTCGCCGTCACCGGTGGTGAGGGTGAGCTTGCCGCTGTCGGTCGTCTCCGCCGTGAACTTCTCGGAGTCGAGGGTGCGGGCGAAGGTCTTCTCGAACCTCATCGGGGCGTCGCCGCAGGCGATCTCGGTGGACCGGGCGGTCTCGAAGTCGAGGCCGTCGTCCTTGAAGGCGGCGGTGGAGCCGAAGGTGTTGCAGCCGTAGTTGCCGTCCACGTCACCGTTGTCGGCGATCTTCAGATAGGCACTGTCGGGGGCCCGTTCGGTCTTCCCGCCCACGGTCAGGCTGTCGACCTTCCAGCGGACGCCGGTGACCGAGGACTTCGTGGCGGCCGAGCCGACGTTGCCGCTGCCGGAGTCGCCGGCCGACTCGGTACCGCAGGCCGCGAGCAGCGGGAGCGGGAGCAGCGCCAGGGCGGTGAGGGTCAGTCGCTTGTCCATGGCGGTGGGACGGGTGGGGTGCCTGGGTGGTTCCACCGAGCTGTCCGGCGGGGCTGGGCCGGGGTGCTCGGCGGGCCCCGGCCCATCAGGGCGGACCTCAGCGCATCAGGGGCAGCAGCCCGCTCAGGTCCGCCCGCTCGCCGCTCGCGCTGACCTTGGCCTCCTCCAGGGCGGCGGTCCACGCGACACGGCCGGTCGCGAGCCGGATCCAGGTCAGCGGATCGGTCTCGACGACGTTCGGCGGGGTGCCCCGGGTGTGCCGGGGGCCCTCCACGCACTGCACGACGGCGTACGGCGGGATCCGCACCTCCGTCGAGCCGCCGGGCGCCCGTGCGGCGAGGGTGTCGGCGAGCAGCCGTACGCAGGTGGCGAGGGCGTGCCGGTCGTACGGGACGTCCAGGCCGGGGACGGCCGCGTTCAGGTCGTCCGTGTGGACGACCAGCTCGATGGTGCGGGTGAGGAGGTGGTCGTCGAGCAGCATGCCGCCCGCGCGGGTGTCGATGATCCGGCCCGGCGGGGTGGCGGCGAGGGCGTCGGTGATCCGCTGCTCCGCGCCCGCGTAGAGGGCGGCCAGGTCCGGGTTCGTCCCGGCCAGGCCGTGGCTGTCCTTGGCGATGGCGGCGGCGTGGGCGGCGGTCACGGACACGTGGTCGAGGGGGCTCAGCTCCGCCTTCGGGGGCTCGGGCCGGGCCAGGGCCCGGCTGACGCTCTCCACCGCCGTCGTGAGGTGCGCGGCCAGGTCCCGCACCGTCCACTCGCCGAGCCGGGTCGGCGCCGCCAGCCGCTCCTCGGAGAGGCCGCTCACGGCCTCCCGTACATGCCCGAACTGGGCCAGGACCGCCTTGCGGGTCTTGACGGGGTCGTAGGCGCGGGGGCGTTTCCGGGCGGGAGGCATGAGGTGAGCGTATGCGCGGCCCGGGGAGGAGGGGGCGTCGAGGTCCTGTGGACACCGGTCGCGCCGGTTTGCCCGTACCGATGTCCGCATCCTCCACTACGGGGTGAATGTCGTGTACACGAAACGAACGGGGGACGTCGACCATGCTGCGCATTCACTTCGGACCTGAGGACTTGGGGCGGGTCAAGGTCGCGACGGGTCCGGATCCGCTCTGGGAGCTCGTCACCAGCCTGCACCGCCTGCGGAGCAGGGCCGGGCGCTGGGCCTTCGCGGAGTGGCACCGGGACGCGCGGGCCGGGCTGGTCGGCACCGCGCTGGGCGCGGCCGTACGGAACGTGCTCATGCCCGTGCTGCCGCGCGCGGTGTACTTTCCCGACTTCGTCACGCCGCCGGAGGCCGGGGCCGGCTTCGAGCAGGGCATCGCCGCGATCCTCGACACTCCGCGCGAGCGGATCCGGCACGAGATCCGGACGCTTCACCGCCTCGTGGGGGCACCCGCCTGGACCGCCGGGCTCGCGGAGCCGGACCGGTTGCGCGAGTTCACCGAGGTGCTGCGCGCCTATCACGACGCGGTGCTCGCCCCGCACCTCGACGTCATGCGGTCCCACGTGGACAGCGAACGCGCCCTGCGCACCCGGGCGTTCCTGGACGGCGGGGTCGACGGTCTCCTCTCCGGCCTGGCCCCCGGCATCCGCTGGCGCCCGCCGGTCCTCGAGGTCGAGTACTGCGAGGACCGCGATCTGCACCTGGCCGGGCGCGGGCTGCGCCTGCTGCCGTCGTACTTCTGCTGGCGCACCCCGACCTCCCTGGCGGACCCGGAGCTACCGCCGACCCTGGCCTACCCCCTCCTCCACGAGCGGACGTCCACGCCGCAGGGGCCCACGGACGCGTCCCTGGCCACGCTGCTCGGCCGGACCCGGGCCGCCGCGCTGCGGACGCTCGCCCACGGCGCCACCACCTGCGAACTCGCCCGCATCCTGGGCGTCTCACCCGCCACGGCCACCCACCACACGACCGTGCTGCGTGACGCGGGCCTCGTGACCAGCCGGCGCCGGTCCAACAAGGTGCTGCACACCCTCACCCCGACCGGAGCGGCTCTGCTGGGCCGTGCCCGGCGTGAGCAGCGTGTTTCGAGGCGCGTCGAAAGTCGTGGCTCCGTCGCCGGGCCCGCTGGGACCGTTGAGTCGTGCTGAGGGGATCAGCACGGCGCGGACAGACACAGCGCGCCGACCAAAACGGGAGGGACAACCATGCGTATGACCAAGCGCGTCGCCGTCGCCGGCAGCGTTCTCGCGCTCGGCGGGTTCATCGCCGGGCTGACGCCGGCCCAGGCAGCGCCGAGCGGTGCCCAGGCGAAGTCCACGTACTACTTCAAGTTCGACAAGAGCACGAACACGAACTCGCGGCTCTACCTGATCGAGCGGCGTCCGGAGAAGCCGGAGCGGGCCATCGCCACCTGGCGGGCCGGTTCGGGGCACGGCACGGACAGCTGCAAGAAGAACGTGGGGTGGCTGCCGAACGGCAAGTACAAGATCAAGAAGTACAACACCACGTACAACGGATCGCTCATCAAGGGCTACGCCTTCGCCCTGGAGAACAAGAAGTGCTCCAACGGCACCAACCGCACCGAACTGTTCATCCACAGCGAGATGAAGCAGAACGGGAACGCCGGCAACACGGAGGCCACCCGCTGGGACGGCGACAACGACTACAAGTCGGCGGGCTGCATCAAGCTGAAGCCCGCGGACATCAAGGCCGTCTACAAGAAGGCCAAGAGCGTCGGCTTCCCGACCCAGCTCACCGTCGTCAGCTGACCTGCGACGAGAGCTGACCTGACACGAGGCCGCCGCCCCAGGCACACGAGGGATACCTGGGGCGGCGGCCTCCACGCCGTACGAGCGGCGACGACCTCGCGGCGGTTACGCGAGCAGCGCCGGGATCGTGCCCTCGTGGGCCGTGCGCAGCTCCTCCAGGGTGAGGGTGAACTCGCCCTGGATCTCGACCGTGTCACCGTCCACGACGCCGATGCGGGTGACGGGGAGCCCCCGGGCGCCGCACATGTCGTTGAAGCGGACCTCCTCGGAGCGGGGGACGGCCACGACGGCGCGGCCGGCCGACTCCGAGAGGAGGAAGGTGAACGCGTCCAGACCGTCCGGGACGATCAGGCGCGCGCCCTTGCCGCCGAGCAGCGCCGACTCCACGACCGCCTGGATCAGGCCGCCGTCGGAGAGGTCGTGCGCGGAGTCGATCATGCCGTCGCGGGAGGCGGAGATCAGGATCTCGGCCAGCAGGCGCTCGCGCTCCAGGTCGACCTGCGGGGGCAGGCCGCCGAGGTGGTCGTGGACGACCTGGGACCAGGCCGAGCCGCCGAACTCCTCACGCGTGTCGCCGAGCAGGTAGAGGAGCTGGCCCTCCTCCTGGAAGGCGACGGGTGTGCGGCGGGCCACGTCGTCGATGACGCCCAGGACCGCGACGACCGGGGTGGGGTGGATCGCCACCTCGCCCGTCTGGTTGTAGAGCGAGACGTTGCCGCCGGTCACCGGAGTGCCCAGCTGCAGGCAGCCGTCCGCGAGACCGCGCACGGCCTCCGCGAACTGCCACATGACCGCCGGGTCCTCCGGCGAGCCGAAGTTCAGGCAGTCGGAGACGGCGAGCGGCTTGGCGCCGGTGGTGGCGACGTTGCGGTACGCCTCCGCCAGGGCCAGCTGGGCGCCGTGGTACGGGTCCAGCTTGGCGTAGCGGCCGTTGCCGTCGGTCGCGATGGCGACGCCCAGGCCGCTCTCCTCGTCGACGCGGATCATGCCGGAGTCCTCGGGCTGGGCGAGGACCGTGTTGCCCTGCACGAAGTGGTCGTACTGCGAGGTGATCCAGGACTTCGAGGCCTGGTTGGGGGACGCCACCAGCTTCAGGACCTGGTCCTTCAGCTCCTCGGACGTCTCCGGGCGCGGGAGCTTGTTCGCGTCGTCCGCCTGGAGCTCGTCCTGCCAGGACGGGCGGGCGTAGGGGCGCTCGTAGACCGGGCCGTCGTGCGCGACCGTGCGCGGGTCGACGTCGACGATCTTGCCGCCGTGCCAGAAGATCTCCAGCCGGTCGCCGTCGGTGACCTCACCGATCACCGTGGCGATGACGTCCCACTTGTCGCAGATCTCCAGGAAGCGGTCGACCTTCTCCGGCTCCACGACCGCGCACATGCGTTCCTGCGACTCGCTCATGAGGATCTCCTCGGGCGAGAGCGTGGAGTCGCGGAGCGGGACGTCGTCGAGCGTCACGCGCATGCCGCCGGAGCCGTTCGAGGCCAGCTCGGACGTGGCGCAGGACAGTCCGGCCGCGCCGAGGTCCTGGATGCCGACGACCAGCTTCTCCTTGAACGCCTCCAGGGTGCACTCGATGAGGAGCTTCTCCTGGAAGGGGTCGCCGACCTGCACGGCGGGGCGCTTGGAGGGCTTGGCGTCGTCGAAGGTCTCGGAGGCCAGGATGGAGGCGCCGCCGATGCCGTCGCCGCCGGTGCGGGCCCCGTAGAGGATGACCTTGTTGCCCGCGCCGGAGGCCTTCGCGAGGTGGATGTCCTCGTGCCGCATGACACCGATGGCACCTGCGTTGACCAGCGGGTTGCCCTGGTAGCAGGCGTCGAAGACGACCTCGCCGCCGATGTTGGGCAGGCCCAGGCAGTTGCCGTAGCCGCCGATGCCGGCGACGACGCCCGGCAGGACGCGCTTGGTGTCGGGGTGGTCTGCCGCGCCGAAGCGCAGGGGGTCCACGACGGCGACCGGGCGGGCGCCCATCGCGATGATGTCGCGGACGATGCCGCCGACACCGGTGGCCGCGCCCTGGTAGGGCTCGACGTACGAGGGGTGGTTGTGCGACTCGACCTTGAAGGTGACCGCGTAGCCCTGGCCGACGTCGACGACGCCGGCGTTCTCGCCGATGCCGACGAGGAGGGCGTCGGACTGCGGGGCCTTCTCGCCGAACTGGCGGAGGTGGACCTTCGAGGACTTGTACGAGCAGTGCTCGGACCACATGACGGAGTACATGGCGAGCTCAGCGCCGGTCGGGCGGCGGCCGAGGATCTCCACGACCCGCTCGTACTCGTCCTTCTTCAGGCCCAGTTCGGCCCAGGGCAGCTCGACGTCGGGGGTCGCGGCCGCGTGCTCGACCGTGTCCAGAGGCATCCGGCTCATGCGTTGACCAGCTTCTTGAGGATCGAGGTGAAGAAGGGGAGGCCGTCGGTGCGGCCGGTGCCGATCAGCGGCTCCACGGCGTGCTCCGGGTGCGGCATGAGGCCCACCACGTTGCCGGCCTCGTTGGTGACGCCGGCGATGTCCCGCTGCGAGCCGTTCGGGTTGAAGTCGAGGTACCGGAAGGCGACACGGCCCTCGGCCTCCAGCTTGTCCAGCGTGTACGCGTCGGCGACGTACTGCCCGTCGTTGTTCTTCAGCGGGATGTGGATCTCCTGGCCGGCCGTGTAGTCGGTGGTCCAGGAGGTCTCGGCGTTCTCCACCCGCAGCTTCTGGTCGCGGCAGATGAAGTGCAGGTGGTCGTTGCGCAGCATCGTGCCCGGCAGGAGGTGCGCCTCGGTGAGGATCTGGAAGCCGTTGCAGATGCCGAGGACCGGCAGTCCGGCCTTCGCCTGCTCGATGAGCGTCTCCATCACCGGCGAGAAGCGCGCGATGGCTCCGGCGCGCAGATAGTCGCCGTAGGAAAACCCGCCGCACAGCACCACGGCGTCGACCTGGTGGAGGTCCTTGTCCTTGTGCCAGAGAGCGACGGGTTCGGCACCGGCGAGCCTGATCGCACGCTGTGTGTCCCGGTCGTCGAGGCTGCCGGGAAATGTGACGACGCCAATACGAGCGGTCACTTTCCGGCCTCCGCGACTTCCTCGACCTTGACGGTGAAGTCCTCGATCACGGTGTTGGCGAGGAAGGATTCCGCCAGCTCGTGGATGCGGGCGAGCGCGGCGTCGTCCACCGGTCCGTCAACTTCCAGTTCGAATCGCTTTCCCTGACGTACGTCGGAGACGCCCTCGAAACCGAGGCGCGGCAGCGCGCGCTGCACCGCCTGGCCCTGGGGGTCGAGGATCTCCGGCTTGAGCATGACGTCGACTACGACGCGTGCCACTGGCACTCCCGGTGTGTGGTGCTGAGCAGGTTCCTTCAGACTACCCGTACAAAATTTCTACGCGGGTAGATTCGTAGGAAACTACAGGGATTCCGGGTGACGGCGGTCACGATCGGGTATCGGACGATCACCCTCGCGAAAACTTCCGGGGAAAGATCCCTGATCCCTATTGCGCGAGGGACACGCGGGCGGATTAAGTCTGTCTTCACATTGCAATGCCGGGCACTGTACAAATGAATTGGCAATAGCCGATACTTTGCCCAATTAACAGCCGGACAGTCGACATCTTCCTGACGTCAGGGCACGTCAACGGAGAGATGTCGCACGAAGGGACCGATATTCGTGGCGCAGCGTGTCGTGGTCACTCTCTCCGACGACATCGACGGCTCGGAAGCGGCGGAGACGATCGCCTTCGGACTCGACGGCAAGTCGTACGAGATCGACCTGAACGAAGCCAATGCCAAGAAACTGCGTAAGGCGCTCGCGCCCTACGTCGAGGCCGGCCGCAAGCGGTCGAGGTCGGGCAAGGCGTACAAGCAGACCCAGGTCGCTCCGGACCCGGCGGCCGTACGCGCCTGGGCCCAGGCCAACAAGCTGGAGGTGCCCGCGCGCGGCCGGATCCCCAAGCGGGTCTACGAGGCGTTCGCCGAGGCGCAGTAGGCGCCCGCCGTCGGCCGCCCTCAGGGTCCGTCAGCGGACCCCGAGGGCGGCCGATTTGGACCCCGGGGACAACCGACTTGCGTTGCCCCCCGGCGGATCAGCTAGAGTCTGGAGCACGCCGAGGGGCAAGGCCGAAAGGCCCGGCTCACCGGAGTCACGCGGGTGTAGTTCAGTAGTAGAACATCCCCCTTCCAGGGGGAAGGCGCAGTGTGCAATTCCTGTCACCCGCTCTGGACGCCTTGCCGGACCACTGTTGTGGATCAGGTAAAGTAGTCTTAGCGCCGATCGGTGGGAGCCGGTCGGAGGCAATGCGGACGTAGCTCAGTTGGTAGAGCGCAACCTTGCCAAGGTTGAGGTCGCCAGTTCGAACCTGGTCGTCCGCTCGGTAAAGAAGGCCCCGGTCCACTGGACCGGGGCCTTCTTCATGTTCCCCCCGTTCCTCGCGTCCCCGTCTGACATTTGTCATGTCGGGTGATGACAGCGCGCACTGCCCCACGTCCCGTACCGCCGGGACGCTGGAGACATGAAAACGAACGGGCACGAGGACGTGAACACTCACGATCACGAGAACGTGATCGAGGTCACCGACCTGCGGCGCGTGTACGGGGGCGGTTTCGAGGCCGTGCGGGGGATCACCTTCTCCGTCGGCCGGGGAGAACTCTTCGCGCTGCTCGGCACCAACGGCGCGGGGAAGACATCGACGGTCGAACTGCTGGAGGGCCTCGCACCGCCCTCCGGCGGCCGGGTGCGGGTCCTCGGGCACGACCCCTACGGGGAGCGCGCGGCCGTACGCCCCCGGATCGGCGTGATGCTGCAGGAGGGCGGCTTCCCCTCCGAGCTGACCGTCGCGGAGACGGTACGGATGTGGGCCGGATGCACCAGCGGGGCGCGCCCCGTCGGCGAGGCGCTGGACATCGTCGGGCTCGGGCGGCGGGCCGACGTACGGGTCAAGCAGTTGTCCGGGGGTGAGAAGCGGCGCCTCGACCTGGCGCTCGCGCTCCTCGGGCGCCCCGAGGTGCTGTTCCTGGACGAGCCCACGACCGGGCTCGACGCCGAGGGGCGCCAGGACACCTGGGAGCTGGTGCGGGAGCTGCGCGACGCGGGGACGACCGTGCTGCTCACCACGCACTACCTGGAGGAGGCGGAGGACCTGGCCGACCGGCTCGCCATCCTCCACGAGGGCACCGTGGCCGCGACCGGCACCCCGGCCGAGGTGACCGCCTCCCAGCCGTCCCGCATCTCCTTCGAACTGCCCACCGGGTACTTCCTCGGCGACCTGCCGCCGCTCGGCGAACTCGGCGTCACCGGGCACGAGGAGAACGACCGCGTGGTGGTGCTGCGCACGAACGAACTGCAGCGGGCGGCCACCGGGCTGCTGACCTGGGCCGAGCGGGCCCGGGTCGAACTGCGCCGACTGGAGGTGCGGTCCGCCTCGCTGGAGGAGGCGTTCCTGCGGATCGCGCGGGAGACGGCGGAGGCGGCGCGCGCGGGCGCGGACACCGGAACGGCATCGCGCACGGACACGGGAACGCGCAAGAACGGGGTAGCGGCATGAGCACGACCACAGGCGCCACCGGTACGGCGGCGGAGGCAGGCGCGGCGACCGTCCCCACTGCCGGGACCACGACCCTCAAGGGCCGGATGACCGCGCTCGCCCGCGCCGAGCTGACGCTGCTGGGGCGCAGCCGGGCCACGCTGGTCACGGCGTTGTTCGTCCCGCTGCTGCTGCCGCTCAGCGTCAAGTCGGCGACGGACCAGATGGACCTGAAGGAGGCGGGGCTGAGCGTCGGGATGGTCATCCTGCCCGCCGGCATCGGCTTCTCGCTGCTCTTCGCGATCTACACCGCCCTGACCAACATCTACGTCGTACGCCGTGAGGAGCTCGTCCTGAAGCGGCTGCGGACCGGTGAGCTGCGCGACCCCGAGATCCTCATCGGAGCCTCGCTGCCCGCCGTCGGCATCGGGCTCGCGCAGTGCCTGCTCATGGCGGTCGGCTGCTCGATCCTGCTGGACGTCGGAGCGCCTCCCGCGCCCCACCTGGCCGTCCTGGGTGTGCTGCTCGGTGTCGTGCTGTGCGTGGCGCTGGCAGCCGTCACCGCGAGCCTCAGCCGTACCGCCGAGAGCGCTCAGGTCACCAGCCTGCCGCTGATGTTCGTCTCCCTGCTGGGCTCGGGCATCACCGTGCCGCTCGAAGTGCTGCCGGACCGTGTGGCGTCGATCTGCGAACTGCTGCCGCTCAGCCCCGTCATCACGCTGGTGCGCGGCGGCTGGACCGGTGACCTGTCCGCGTACGACGCCCTGGGCGCCGTCGCCACCGCGCTGGCCTGGACCGTGCTCGCCGTGTTTGCTGTACAGCGGTGGTTCCGCTGGGAACCGCGCCGATGAGGGGAGTTGAGCCATGCGGGGGCCGGGGGCGTGGTGGCGGGGGAAGAGCACCGCGGGCAAGGTGGAGACGTATACGCGGTGGTCGTTCCACTCGTTCGCTTTCATCGAGGTCGGCGGGTTCGGGGCACCCCTCTTCGGCCAGGTGCCGATGCGGCACGCCAGTTGGTTCTTCGTCCTGCTGTGCGCGCACGGCGCGCTCTCGTCCTTCACGGTCTCCCGGGCGCTCGACGGGGTGCGCGGGCACCGTGCGCAGCCCGTACGCCTGCTCTGGGCCTTCGGGGCCCTCTCCGCGTTGGTCGGCTTCGTCGCGATGCTGCTCGCCCGCAGCGCGAACCTCGACGAGGAGGCGCGCACGGCGCTGGGCGCGGCGTTCGGGGGCGTGCTGGTCTTCAGCATCGGCACCCTCGCGCTCGGCGTGCACGGCCGCCGGCGTCTGCTGACCCTGATCCTGACCTTCTCCGTCGGCGGCGGGGCCTGGGCGTTCGGCGTGGAGGCCGACGTCGCCGCCGCGCTGGCCACGATGGTGGCGGTGTTCCTCGGCACGACCCTCATGTCCTTCACGGCCCATTTCTCCGTCTGGCTGCTGAAGGCCGTCTACGAGCTGGAGGACGCCCGCGAGACCCGCGCCCGCCTCGCCGTCGCCGAGGAGCGGCTCCGCTTCGGGCGAGATCTGCACGACGTGATCGGCCGCAACCTCGCGGTCATCGCGCTGAAGAGCGAGCTGGCGGTCCAGCTGGCCCGCCGGGAACGGCCCGAAGCCGTCGAGCAGATGATCGAGGTGCAGCGGATCGCGCATGAGTCACAGCGCGAGGTGCGGGAGGTCGTACGGGGCTACCGGGAGGCCGACCTCGGCGTCGAACTCTCCGGTGCGCAGGGTGTGTTGGCTGCGGCAGGCATCGACTGCTCGGTCGAGGGGGCGGACACCGCCGGGCTGCCCGGCGAGGTGCAGTCCGCGCTCGCCTGGGTGGTGCGGGAAGCGACGACGAACGTACTGCGGCACGGGAACGCCGATCAGTGCGCTGTGGTGCTGAAGGTGAGAGAGGGGCAGGTGGTGCTGACCGTGGAGAACGACGGGATCCGCGCGGCCGACGGTGAGACGGGCGACGGCGAGACGGGCGACACCGGGCGTTCGGTCGGTGCCGGGTCCGGGCTCGCCGGGCTGCGGGAGCGGCTGGCGGTCGTGGACGGGACGCTGGAGGCGGGGCCGGTGG
>NZ_JARGEE010000879.1:0-1244 GCF_033794485.1 Streptomyces sp. MB09-02B | reverse complement strand
CGTCCGGGTCGCGCTCCGGTACGCGAGTGGGGGCGTCGAGGGCTGACCGGGCGGCGCTTCGGAGGGCGGGGTGGTCAGTTCTTTGTGGCGGAGGTGAGAGCCGCCCAGGACGCGTGCTTCGACGACCACGCCGGTCTCGCCCGACTCGCTCATGATCGGGCGCCGCAGGA
This sequence comes from Streptomyces sp. MB09-02B, assembly GCF_033794485.1. Classification (NCBI taxonomy): domain Bacteria; kingdom Bacillati; phylum Actinomycetota; class Actinomycetes; order Kitasatosporales; family Streptomycetaceae; genus Streptomyces; species Streptomyces sp. MB09-02B. The sequence goes on along the minus strand of NZ_JARGEE010000879.1, from coordinate 1,074 downwards.
GGGTGGCGACGCGGTTGCCGGAGAGGGTGACCTCGTCGAGCGTGCGGTGGGGCGAGGCGATGAGTTCCTCGGCTTTCTCCCGGAGCACGGCCAGGTCTACGCGGCCGAGGGTCTCGGCGTACCGGCCGTCCTTGTCGTCACCCCGTGCTCCGGGTGGGCGCCCGGGTTGGCGGGGCCAGGGAGCCGTGGCCGGGCCCGTGCCCGGGCCTGCGCCTGCGCCTGCGCCGGGTCCTGCGCCGTCCGAAACTGTGGCGGCGGCACGGGTGGCCCGGCGGTAGGCGGCCAGGAGCGCCCGCTCGCGTTCCGTGGCCTGTTCCAGGAGGGCGGCCTCGATGTCGTGGGCGGCCTCCCGGACGAGCCGCAGCATGGCGGGGTCGCCGTCGTCGCGCAGACAGGTGAGGTCGAGGACGGCCTCGACGCGGCCGCTGAGCGGGTTGCGGACGGGGGCGCCTGCGCAGGCGAACGGGGAGAGGCAGTCGGCGAAGTGCTCCCGGCCGAGAACGAGGACGGGTTGCCGCTCGGCGAGCGCGGTGCCCACACCGTTCGTGCCCGCGGCGGCCTCGGAGGCGCAGAAACCGGGGGCGAAGTTCACCTCGTCGAGGCGGGTGAGGAGCTGCCGGTCGCCGCCGTGGCGCTGGACCATGCGGGCCTGTCCGTCGCAGAGCACCACGGTCATGCTGACGTTCGCGAGGGCGGCGGTGAGCTGGGTGAGGACCGGGTCGGCGGCGCGGAGAAAGGGGTCCTCCATCGCGAGGTCGGGCACGTAGGGGACCAGCAGCCGGTGGGGTTCGAGGCCGGCGGAACGGCAGCGTTTCCAGGAGTCCAGCACCGGGTCCCGGACGTCGGAGTCGACGTGGGCGCCCGCGAGGAAGCGTTCATGGGCATCGACGAGACCGCCGATGTCGTCCCAGGAGACGGACAACGGGCTCACTTCCCTCACCTGCGCACGACCCGCCGCACCCCGCCACCGGACGCACCCACGGGCCGCCTGCCAGGCGCTACAACCCTAGACCTTGGGTGACGCATATCACAACGGTGGAAGGTAGGGCGGGGAGGGGAGGGTCGGCTGAAGGT
>NZ_JARGEE010000878.1:0-1247 GCF_033794485.1 Streptomyces sp. MB09-02B | reverse complement strand
GAGGCACACCGGGGTCGCCCCGCACTGGGCCTGGAGAACTGCGCCGCGAACGCCTGCCACTTCGACGTTCCCGCCGGCACGTACGACGTGAGCGTCCGCCTCGGCGGGGAGAGCGCGGCGAGCACGAAGGTCACCGGCGAGACCCGCCGCACGCTGCTCGCCGAGACGGCCACGGAGGCCGGGAAGCCCGTCTCCCGCAGCTTCACCGTGAACGTCCGCACCCCCGAGGGCGAGCCCACGGGCGCCGACGGCACCCCCGGCCTGGACCTGGTCATCGGCGGCTCGGCGCCCGCGCTGGCCGACATCCGGGTGACCCCCGCGAAGCGGGCCCGCCAGATCTTCCTCGTCGGTGACTCCACGGTCTGCGACCAGCCCGGCGACCCCTACTCCGGCTGGGGCCAGCAGCTCCCGCAGTACCTGCGGAAGGGCGTCTCGGTCGCCAACTACGCCGACTCCGGCGAGAGCACGGTGTCCTACCTGGCCGACTCCCGGCTGTGGGCCACGGTCCAGCCGCAGATCCGCCGGGGCGACCTGGTGCTGATCCAGCTGGCCCACAACGACAAGCAGACGGACGGGTCCACGTACCGGGCCAACCTGGAGACGCTGGTCGCCGGCGTCCGCGCGAAGGGCGGCAAGCCGGTCCTGGTCACGCCGATCGTCCGCCGCTGGTTCAACGCCGACGGCACGCTGAACAACGGCACCGCCCTGCTGGTCAACGGCCTCGGCGTCGACCATCCCGCGGTCACCCGCGAGGTCGCCGCGGCGGGTGGGGTGCCGCTGATCGACCTCACCGCCGAGACGAAGGCGCTGGTGGAGTCGTTGGGCACGGAGGGTTCGAAGGCGCTGTACCTCTACAACGAGAAGCGGGACAACACCCACACGTCCGTGCACGGAGCGACGGTCTACGCCGACCTCGTCCGTGACGCCCTCGTCGCCCAGGGGCTGGTGCCGGAGGGGAAGACCAGGGTGGGATAAGACGCCTGGGGCGTCCCGACCGGAACCGGGGCGCCTCAGGTTTCGCCGGGCGGGGTGCGTTGTCGGGTGCGGCTCCGGTGGGGCTTCTCGCGCAGTTCCCCGCTCCCCTGCAAGACCAGGCCCTGCGGGCCTGAAAAGCACGGGGCGCAGCCCCTGCTTTTCAGGCCCGCAGGGCCTGGTCTTGCAGGGGGGCGGGGAACGGCTGTCTCTTAACAACATCTCCGAGCCAACGAGACATGCAAAAAACACGAAGGCCGTATTCGGCTGAAAAA
>NZ_JARGEE010000877.1:0-1250 GCF_033794485.1 Streptomyces sp. MB09-02B | reverse complement strand
AACCCACCCTCACCGACCTCGACCGCCTCCTCACCGGCGTACGGACCGCGGGCCTCCCCGTCCACAGCACCGTCCGAGGTACCCCGACCCTGTCTCCCGGCCGCCAACTCACCGTCTACCGCGTCGTCCAGGAAACCCTCACCAACACCCTGAAACACGCGGGCCCGGGCGCCACGTCCCACCTCCTCATCTCCTACGAGGACTCCGGAGCCGTCTCCCTCACCCTCACCGACACCTCGCGCACCGCCCCCGCACCGACCTCCGCCACGACCGGCGGCCGCGGCATCCCCGGCATGCGCGAGCGAACAGCCCTGTACGGCGGCACACTTGAGGCCGGCCCACTCCCCCACCCACGACGCGGCTGGCGAGTCCACCTACATCTCCCGGAGGAATCCCCGCAGTGACGACCGTCCTCATCGCCGACGACCAGCCCCTGCAGCGCCTCGGCTTCCGCATGCTCCTGGAGAGCCAGGACGACATGACGGTCCTCGGAGAGGCCCCGGGCGGCAGCGAGGCGGTCCGTATGACGGCCGAGCTCCACCCCGACGTCGTCCTGATGGACGTCCGCATGCCCGGTCTCGACGGCATCGAGGCCACCCGCCGCATCGTCTCGGCGGGCGACCGCACCCGCGTCCTGATCCTCACGACGTTCGACCTCGACGAATACGCCTACGCCGGTCTCCGCGCCGGCGCCTCGGGTTTCCTCGTCAAGGACGCCCTCCCCGAGGAACTCCTCTCAGGCATCCGGGCCGTGGCCTCCGGGGACGCGGTGGTGGCCCCCAGCCTGACCCGCCGCCTCCTCGACACCTACGCCCGGCATCTACCGAAGCCCGAAGGACCCACCGGCCCCACCCTCACGGACCCCCGTCTCGCACCCCTCACCGACCGCGAACGGGAGATCCTCACGGTCATCGGCAAGGGCTGGACGAACACCGAGATAGCCGCCCGCCTCCATCTCGCGGAGTCGACGGTCAAAACCCACGTCGGCCGCATCCTCGCGAAAACGGGTTCCAGGGACCGCATCCAGGCAGTGATCCTGGCGTACGACGCGAAATTGGTGGAGCCGTCCTGAGGCAAAGAAGCGACGAAGTAAAGGCCCGTAAACGCAGAAAACCCCTGCCGGTCACCCGGCAGGGGTTTTCTCAATATTCGTTCGGCGGCGTCCTACTCTCCCACAGGGTCCCCCCTGCAGTACCATCGGCGCTGTAAGGCTTAGCTTCCGGGTTCGGAATGTAACCGGGCGTTTCCCT
>NZ_JARGEE010000876.1:0-1252 GCF_033794485.1 Streptomyces sp. MB09-02B | reverse complement strand
CCCCACCCCCCACCCCCCGCACGATGCAAAGGGAACCGGGAACCGCCGACCGGCGGCGGTCCGTACGGTCCATGCTCTCGGGAGGATCCGCAATGACCGCGATGACCGCCAGTCTGGAGCAGCTGCGCCGCTGCCACTTCGGCGTCGACCTCGGGGCCGCGCGGACCCGGGTGTACGTGAAGGGCGCGGGCCTGGTCGTGGACCAGCCCAGCGTCGCCGCCGTGAACACCCGGACGGGCGCGCTGATCGCCGTCGGGGAGTTCGCGGAGAAGATGACGGGCCGCACGCCCGACTACATCCGGGTCGTCCGGCCCGTCGCCGGCGGCACGGTGGTCGACATCGAGATGGCCCAGCGCATGCTGCGCCAGCTGCTGGGCGACCGGGTCCGCCGCAATCTGCGCCGCAAGCCCGTCCTGCGTGCCGCCGCCTGCACCCCGCACGGCGCGGACCCGCTCGCCCAACGCGCCACGATCGAGACGCTGGTGGGCCTCGGCGCCCGCCGGGTGGAACTGGTCGACACGCTCATCGCGGCGGCGGTCGGCTGCGGTCTGCCGGTGGAGCAGCCCGAGGCCACCATGATCATGGTGTGCGGGGCGGGAGCCACCGAGCTGGCCGTTCTCTCGCTCGGTTCGGTCGTCAGCGCGGTACGCATCCCCGTCGGCGGCGAGACCATCGACCACGCGATCGTGCAGCACCTGCGCCTGCGCCACGAACTGACGCTGCCGAGCCAGTCCGTACGACCGCTCCAACTGGCCCTCTCCGGCAACGGACTCACCCCGCAGGGCCCCACCTCCACCGAGATCCACGGCCTGGACGTGGCGACCGGGCTGGCCCGTTCCGTCCAGGTGGACACCGCGGCCGTACGGGACGCCATCCAGACCCCCCTCACCGCCGTGGTCGACGGCATCGGCAAGGTGCTCCGCGACTGCCCGCCGGACCTGGTGGCCGACCTCGCCGACCGGGGCATCATGATGGTCGGCGGCAGCGCCCTGCTTCCCGGCTTCGACCAGATGCTGCGGCACGCCACCGGCATGCCGGTCCACATCGCGGAGCGCCCCGACGTCTGCGCCGCACTCGGCGTCGGCGCCATGCTCGACGGCCGGATCGCACCCATCAGCCTGGACCCTGTGGGCGACTGACCCACGCGTCCACGGCCGCCCCGCGCCCGCACCGGCCGCGCCGAGACCGGCCCGCGTCGGAACCGGCCGCCCGCGACCGAGGCCGTCCCACCCCTCCCCCTCCCCCCTACGAA
>NZ_JARGEE010000875.1:0-1262 GCF_033794485.1 Streptomyces sp. MB09-02B | reverse complement strand
GCCCACCACCCGGCCGTTCCACCACACCGTCGGGCCGATGTTGCCGCTGTAGTCGAAGAGGGCGGCCCGTATCCCGGGGGCGAGGTACCAGTCGCGGTCGCGCCACCCCATGGCCGTCGGGTCGAGCGCCGGGAGCAGGGCGGCCCAGGGCTCGCCGGAGTCGGGGACCGGTTCCTCGTCGTCGGCGGTCACGAACCCCGTGCCCTCGTCCAGCGTCACGGCCCGCGCCCCGATCGCCGCCAGCGCCCGCCGCACATCGGTCACCTTCCACCCCGTCCACCACTTGAGGTCCGCCTCGGTCGCCGGACCGCAGGCCGCCAACCACCGGCCCAGCAGCGACGCCTGGGCCTCGGCCACGTCCAGCTCGGGATGGGCGGGTGCCACGGCCCAACGGAACTGGCTCGACGTCCAGGAGCCGAGCGGCCGTCCCCGTACGACTCTGCCCTCGACCCCCAGCACCTTGAGCAGCCGGGTCGAGACGGTGTGCGTCCCCTCGTAGCTCTTGCCGGCCGCGTACACGAACCGCTCCCGCAACCTCGGTTCGTCCTCGGCGAGTTCGGACGCCGTGGCCTGACCCCGGCGGGCCAGCGCCGTCAGCGTGGCCTCCTCGACGTCCTTCAGCCAGGCCGCGTCCGGGGCGCCGGCCGTCGCCATGTCCTTCAGCAGCGCGGCCCGCTCCCGCGCGGCGACCGTGAGGCCGGTCGAGGCGTGCACCACGGTGGCCAGCTCCGTGGGGAACACGAACACGGTGTGCCGCATGCCGTGCATCCGGACCAGTGTCCGGTCCCCGTAGAGCGCCCGCTCGGTCTCGGTCACCGTCCGCGCGGCGTCGGCGAGCCGTGCGCCCACGGCCAGGAACACCGTCGCGGGATCCGAGCCGTGCAGGGCGACGAGCGCGCCGGCCACCTCCTCGGGGCCCGCCGACCGCACCGATCCGGCCAACCGGTGCCGCAGCCCCAACCGCACGCGCCGCTCGCCCACCCCGACGTACCGCCGCCCGTCGCCCATACCAACCGCCTCCACCCACACGCCGCGTCCCGCCCGCCAAGCCGCGAAGCTCCTCCGTCCCCGCGAGCCCATCACATTCACCGAGGGCCCGGACACCACCGAACAACAGCCCCCTGCTCACATCCTCCCGGTCCCCACTGACAATCCCCGGCCCGCACGCGAGCGAGCCGGGGGAGATACGGGCGGAGCCGGCGTGTGACGCCGTCCCGGTGACGAGCCCCCTCCCGGCCCTCTCTACGACTCCCGTCCCGGCC
>NZ_JARGEE010000874.1:0-1274 GCF_033794485.1 Streptomyces sp. MB09-02B | reverse complement strand
CCCGCGCACCCCCCGCCAGCTCGTCCGGCCCCGGCACCCGCATCGACGTATGGGTGTCCCGGTTGGAGTCCGGTTTGGCTCCCGGCACCAGCGGCACCGCCCCGCGCCGCACCCGCTCGCGCGGCGCGGCGGCGGCTTCGGCCGGCTCCTCCTCGTACCCGTCGCCGGACTCCGTCCCCGGCTCGTCTACGTCCAGCGGCGGCATCCCCGCCAGCAGCGGCAACTGCTCCCGCAGCCGGGCGGCCAGCTCGGAGGCCCGCAGCCGCGAGGCCGGCGCCTTGGCGAGGCACTGTACGAGGAGCTGCCACAGTTCCTCGGGGATGCCGGGGAGGGGGACGACCGTCTCGGTGACATGGCGGCGCAGCACGGCGCCGGGGTGGCCGCCGCCGAACGGGGTGAAGCCGGCCAGCAGTTCGTACAGCACGGTCGCGAGGGCGTAGATGTCCACGGCCGCGCGGGGCGGCAGGCCCTCGACGATCTCGGGGGCGAGATAGTCCGGTGTTCCGATGATCTTCGTGGCGCGGGTGCGCTGAGGAGAATCGATCAGTTTGGCGACGCCGAAGTCGGTGAGGAGGGCCGGGTGCGCGCCGCCGGGGCCCAGTGGGCCCTGCATGTCCAGCAGCACGTTCTCCGGCTTCACGTCCCGGTGGACGACCCCGGCCGCGTGCGCCGCCGCCAGGCCGTCGGCGATGTCGGCCACTATGGCGACCGCCGCCTCGGGGGCCATGCGCCGCTCCCGGTCGAGGCGGGTGCGCAGGTCCGTGCCCCGGACGAGGTCCATGACGAGGGCGAGGTCGTTGCCGTCGACGACGAGGTCACGGACGGAGACCACGTTCGGGTGGTCGAGACCCAGCAGCGCGGTGCGCTCCTGGACGAAGCGGCTGACGAGTTCCTGGTCGGACGAGAGGTCCTCGCGCAGCAGCTTGATGGCGACGGGGCCTTCCGGACCCTCACCCAGCCACACCGTGCCGGCGCTGCCCCGCCCCAGGATCTGGTTCGCGGTGTACCGGCTTCCGATCTTCCGTCCCAAGACTGCTCCTACAGGCCGCGTGTTGGCGACAAAGCTACGCGCCTCGGGCCCCAACCTTCACCGCCGAGGCGGAAATCACCCCTCAGATGTCGACAAGTCCCCAACGTGGGGCTCCGTCGAGGGGCGGAGTGCGCGGATGGGGGTGGGGGCTGTCTCTTATAACCATCTCCGAGCCAACGTGTCAGGACGAAACCTCGTATGCCGTATGTTGCTTGAAAAAAACAAATAAGAAGAAATAAAGAAA
>NZ_JARGEE010000873.1:0-1280 GCF_033794485.1 Streptomyces sp. MB09-02B | reverse complement strand
CGTCGACCCCTCGGTCGTCCACCGCGTCCGCGGCACTTCTCTCGTCGTGGCCCCCGGCCCGCTCACCGCCGTACCGGCCCCCGGCCACCTGCGCGAGGCTCAGCAGGGGCTCGGCCCGGCGCGGGGCGGTGAGGGCCTCCGGCCGGGAGGGGTCGTGCAGGACGGCCTCGACGGCGACGCCCTCCACCCCGGAGGCACTGGTCATCGGGCGGCTCACGAGCGTGACACGGCGGCCGTCCGTGAGGGAGACCTCGACGGCTGCCCGCTGCGCGTGCGCGATCAGCCCGGCGGCCTTCTCCAGGAGGGTCGCCCGGTCGACGGGGCGCAGCCCGAGGGCCAGTTCGTCGACGCCGAGGCGGCGGTACGGGCCCGTGCCGGCCTCGACTCCCGCGTCCAGATACGCCTGCAACAGGGAGCGTTCACGTGCGGAACTCTGCCCGAGGAGCCGTCGTTCGATGGCCGCGGCCGCCTTGCGGATCACGGCGGAGAGCGCCGGGTTCTCGAAGCCGCGCGGATATCCGAAGCACAGGACGCCCTCGATCCGGCCGCTGAGCGGGTCGCGCACGGGCAGCGCGCGGCAGGCGCTGCCCTGGGAGCGATCGGCGAAGTGCTCGGCGCCGTAGACCCGGATGAGCCGCCGTTCCGCCAGGGCCAGCCCGATGCCGTTGGTGCCCGCGAACCGCTCCGCGAACACGAACCCCGGCACGGTCTGGATGTCCGGGAGCCCTCTGGCCAGGGACGCCTCGCCGAAGCGGCGCAGCAGTACCGTGCCGTTCGCGTCGGCGACGGAGATGTTCATGGCACTGCCGGCGAACCTGGACTCCAGCCGGTCGAGCACCGGCGCGGCGGCACGGGCGACCCGGTCGTCGCGGTCGAAGTCGTCCCGGAAAGGGAGGTCGGAGCGGTCCGGCAGGAGCCCCAGGGACCGGCAGCGCCGCCAGGAGTCGAGGATCGAGGCGCGCACGCCTGACTCCAGCGGCTCCCCCTGCAGGAACCGCTCACGGAAAAGGGTGGGGCCCGTGCCGTCTGTCGCACGCCCCGTGAGTATCGGCTCGCCGTCGGACCGCACCACGTTGGCCTCACTCGCGCCCTGGACAATCCGCTTATCGGAAATATCTGGCATTGACGAGGATACGGGCATCCGCAACATGAGTCACGGTGTCCCGTTTCAAGGGTTCGCTCACGGGGGGGGTGGGCGGTCACTGCAAGGACTGTCTCTGATACAAATATCCGAGCCCACGGGCACAGCAGAAAACACGTATCACGTCTTGTGCCTGAAA
>NZ_JARGEE010000872.1:0-1286 GCF_033794485.1 Streptomyces sp. MB09-02B | reverse complement strand
GAATGGGAACGGGGACGGGGGAGGGGGTGGCGCGTGGACGGACGGGTCGGACGGGTCGGGCGGACTGCGGTGGCCATGCGTCGAGCGTCCCGCCGCCGTCCGGGGCCCACCAGGGAGTCCGGTTGTATGGGGACATAAGCTGGGGTTATGAGCGAGACGAACGGGGAGCGGGGCGGGCTGGCCCATCGGGTGCCGGATCTCGGGGCACTCGAACTGCTGCTGGCCGTGGCCCGGCTGGGCTCGCTCGGGCGGGCGGCCCGGGAGCTGGGGATCACCCAGCCCGCCGCGAGCAGTCGCATCCGCTCGATGGAACGACAGCTGGGCGTCGCGCTGGTCGACCGGTCGCCGCGCGGGTCCCGGCTCACCGACGCGGGGGCGCTCGTCACCGACTGGGCCCGGCGGATCGTGGAGGCGGCCGAGGCGTTCGACGTGGGCGCGCAGGCGCTGCGGGACCGGCGTGACTCCCGGCTCCGGGTCGCCGCGAGCATGACCATCGCCGAGTACCTGCTGCCCGGCTGGCTCATCGCGCTGCGCGCCGCGCGCCCCGACACGGCGGTCTCCCTCCTCGCGGGCAACTCGACGGTCGTGGCGGAACGGCTGCTCGCGGACGAGGCCGATCTGGGGTTCGTCGAGGGGCCGACCGTTCCGGCCGGGCTGGACGCGGCCGTGATAGCCCACGACCACCTGATCGTGGTGACCGCGCCGAGCCACCCCTGGGCACGCCGCCGCAAGCCCCTGGAGGCGGCCGAGCTGGCCGCCACGCCGCTGATCCTGCGGGAGAAGGGCTCGGGCACGCGGCAGGTCCTGGAAGCAGCCCTGGGCGGCCTGGCCCGGCCTCTCATCGAGCTCTCCTCCACCACGGCGGTCAAGTCCTCGGCGCTGAGCGGCGCCGGCCCGGCGGTGCTCAGCGAACTCGCCCTGGGCGAGGAACTCTCCGCCCGCCGCCTGGTCCGCGTTCCGGTGACCGGCGTACGCCTACGGCGCGCCCTACGGGCGGTCTGGCCGACGGGCCACCGCCCGACGGGACCGGCACGGGACCTGTTGAGCCTGACGCGGGGGGCGGCGCCGGCGGTTTGAGGGGGCCGCGTTGTCGGGTGCGGGTGAGTGGAGCTTCTCGCGCAGTTCCCCGCGCCCCTGAAAAGCAGGGGCTGCGCCCCGTGCTTTTCGGACGGGTAGGGGCGGCGGGGGCGACGAAAATGCGGTGGCAGCGCCGAGCGAACGGCCGCCAACATGGTGGGCATGCCCGTCACCGCCCCACCCGCCACCGGCGTCCGCACCCCCTGGGA
>NZ_JARGEE010000871.1:0-1294 GCF_033794485.1 Streptomyces sp. MB09-02B | reverse complement strand
GACCCGGCCCCCACGTCCGCACCGCCCACCCCGTCGTCGACGACCTGCAGCATCAGCCGGTTCTCGACCTTCCACACATCCACGGTCACCCGTGACGCCCCCGCGTGCTTGCTGACGTTCTGCAACAGCTCGGACACGGTGAAGTACGCGATGCCCTCGATCGCCGGCACCGGCCGTGCCGGCAGGTCCACGTCCACCACCACCGGCACCGCGCACCGCGAGGCGACCGCAGACAGCGCCGCGTCGAGCCCCCGGTCGGTCAGCACCGCCGGATGGATCCCCCTGGCCAGGTCCCGCAGCTCCTGCAGCGCCGTCTTGACCTCCCCGTGCGCCGAGTCGACCATCACCGCCGCCGCCCGGGGGTCCTCCGCCAGCTTCTCCTTCGCCAGCCCCAGATCCATCGCCAGCGCCACCAGCCGGGCCTGCGCCCCGTCATGCAGATCCCGCTCGATCCGCCGCAGATCGGCCGCCGCCGTGTCGACCACGACCCCCCGGTCCGACTCCAGCTCGACGACCCGCGCCCCCAGCCGCGACGGCCCCAGCAGCGTCACCACCAAGCCCCGGTCGACCATGGTCAGGCCCCGCACGATCCACGGCGTGGCCATCGTGAAGAGCAGCCCCACCAGCGCGGTCACGGTCACCTCGAACGGGTTGTCCAGATACACGGAGTGCGTCTCGTCCCCGTACAACTGCAACCCGTCCTGCCCGGCCCACACGGGAAACACCCAGAACCACAGCGGATACGTCAGCAGCGCCCACCCGTACGTCCAGAAGGTCACCGCCACCACGAAGGAGAACACCGACCACGGGAACTGCACGACCGCGTACAGCAACTGCCGCCACGACGCCCCACTGCGCAGTACGGCGCCCATCCACGCCATCGCCCCGCGCCCCCTCGGCCGCAGCGGCTCCGGCGCGGCCACGTCCACCCCGAGCAACGCCCGCGCCCGCGCCCGCTCCAGCGCGCCGAACCCCCGGCACCCGGCCAGCCCCGCCGCCAGCACCGGCACCCCGAGGAACGTGATCAGCAGCCCCGCCCCGACCGACACCATCGTGACGGCGTACGTGAAGAGCAGGATCCCGACCGGCAGCCCCAGCAGCACGTACCCGAACTCCCGCCAGCTGCGCGCCTCGAACGGCGCCCGCAACCCGGCCGGCACCCGCCGCCGCTCCTCGCCCCAACTTCCGTACCCGTCCCCGTACTCCGTGGCCATCACCGTCGCCCGCCTCCGCAGATCCCGCACTCCCGATGTCGTACCCCCACCCTCCTGTCCCCGGCCCACCGCAACCATGG
>NZ_JARGEE010000870.1:0-1297 GCF_033794485.1 Streptomyces sp. MB09-02B | reverse complement strand
TCCTTTTTTTTTTGTTTTAGTCACGTCAGACACTGCGTGTTCAAAAGGGGTTTTCGTGCGGGGGGGCGAGTGGTGATAAGAGAGAGGGGGTAAAAGGGGCGAGGGGGGGGGGTTTCGGGGGGGGGGCGGCGGTGTCCGGGGCGGCATCGCGCTGCTCGCCCTCGCGGCCGTGGTGTCCGGGTGCGGCGGGGGAGGCGTCGAGGAGGCCTCGGAGCGGGGCTCTGCCGGGCGGCGAGGCGGCGCCGAGGCCCGGGCGACCGCCGACACCGCCGACACCGCCGAACCGGCCCACGGTCAGCCGCGCGGTGCGGGACAGCGGGGCCGGCCGCGTCTCGACGCGCCCGCCGCGCGTGCCCTCGACGCGTACGCCGGGAAGGTGCGCCGGGCGCACGCCGCGCGGGTCGCCGCCGCGAAGCGCTGGGGGCTGGCGAGGGTGCCGCTCAGCGCGCCCGCGCCGCCTCTGGAGAAGCCGAAGCTCAGGACCCGCAAGGGCTTCGAGGTCGACGGTCACGTCGAGGACGGCCTCCCCCCGGTCTTCACCACCGTCCCCACCCGCCACAAGGTCGTTTTCCTCACCATCGACGACGGCGCCGAGAAGGACACCGCGTTCCTGCGGATGATGACCGACCTGCGGATCCCGTACACCGCCTTCCTCAGCGACTACCTGATCAAGGAGGACTACGGCTACTTCGCGCGGATGCGGGACCGTGGCGTCGCCCTCCACAACCACACCCTCCGCCACCGCCACCTGCCCCCGCTCTCCTACGCCGCCCAGCAGCGCGAGATCTGCGGGATGCAGGACGTGCTCGAGAAGCGGTACGGGACCCGGCCCACCCTCTTCCGGCCGCCGTACGGCAGCTACGACCGGGACACCCTCCGCGCCGCCGCGACCTGCGGCGTCAAGGCCGTCCCTCTGTGGAACGAGGAGGTCTTCGTCGACCGCTGGGACTACCGCGAGTCGGACCGCGAACTCCGCCCCGGCGACATCGTCCTCAGCCACTTCCGGGGCCCGTCCGACTGGAAGGGCACCATGCCCGACATGATCCGCCGCTTCCTGAACCTGGTCACCGCCGAGGGGTACGCGGTGGCGAGGCTGGAGGACTACCTGTGAGGGCCGACGGGGACCGTCGAAGCCCACACCGAAGGATGCGCCGGGGAGCGCGCGTCCCACCGGCCCGCACACCGGCGGCCCGTACGCCACCAGCCCGTACGCCGGTGGCCCGCACCCTGACCGCCCTCACGGCCCTCGCCGCACTGCTTCTCGCCGGCTGCGCGACCGCCCCCACCGCGACCGCCC
>NZ_JARGEE010000086.1:0-26184 GCF_033794485.1 Streptomyces sp. MB09-02B | reverse complement strand
GCGCTGTACGGGGGGCTGGGGTTCGCGGCGCATCACGCGTACCACCACTACCGGGAGCCGGGGGGCGCGGGCCGCGGTGGTGACGCCGGTCCCGGTTCGGGTGCTGGTGCCGATCCGGGTGCCGTGTCGGACGGGTCGTCGTGAGCGGGCATCACCCCGCCGTGCCTGCGCCGTTTCCCCCCGAGCCGGGGCGGGCGGACGAGGTGCGACGGCGGTTCGCTGAGGAGGCGCGGGCCGAGCGGCCCGACCTGGCCCTGCTGTGTCTGCTGGTGGGCGCGGCGGGCGACGGGACACTGGACGACGCGGGCGTCGACGCCGCCGAGATCGAGCTCGACCGGCTGGCCGGGCTGATGCCGTACCGGCCGGGCACGCCGCGTGCGTGGGCGGTCGCGGCGGCCGAACTGCTCGGCGAGCGCTGTGGGTTCCGGGGTTCCGCCGGGGACTACCAGCGGCTGGAGTCCTCGCTGCTGCACCAGGTGCTCGAACGGCGGCGGGGCTTGCCGATCCTGTTGTCCGTGGTGTGGATGGAGGTGGCCCGGCGGGCGGGGGCGCCCGTGTACGGGGTCGCGCTGCCGGGGCACTTCGTGGTGGGGTTCGGGCCGCGCGAGGAGCAGGTGCTCGCCGATCCCTTCGACGGGGGGCGGGTGTTGAGCGGGAGCGACGCGGAGGTGCTGGTGGCCGGGGCGACGGGGGCTCCGCTGGACCCCTCGGTGCTGAGTCCCGCCGATCCGCTCGACGTGGTGGTGCGGGTCCTCAACAACGTGCGGGCGTGGGCGGCGGCGCGGCCCGAGCGGACGGATGTGGCGTTGTGGGCGCTGGAGTTGTCGCTGGCGATGCCTTCGCATCCGGGGCGGTTGCGGTACGAGTGGGCGCGGCTTCTGGTGCAGCGGGGCGAGTTCACGCGGGGAGCTGCCGCGTTGGAGGAGTACGCGGAGGTGGTGGCCGGGGTGGATGCCGGGGCCGCGGAGAAGATGCGGAGGCAGGCGGAGGCGGCTCGGGCTCGGCTGAACTGAGGGTGTTCTCGGATGCCGAGGGGACTGAGGGCGCCTCTTCGCCGTGGCACACCTCCAGTCGGGCGGGTGCGGGTGCGTCGTGGCTGGTCGCGCAGTTCCCCGCGCCCCTGGCCCTTCCACAACACGTCGGCGGTTACAACCAGCCCTTCTCCCGTGCCGTTCTGACCGCCTCCGTCCTGTTTCTCACCGCCAGCTTGTGGATCGCCGTCGACAGGTAGTTGCGGACCGTGCCCTGGGAGAGGTGGAGGGCCTTGGCGAGTTCCGCGTTCGTCGAGCCGTCGGACGCCGCTCGCAGGACCTCGCGTTCGCGGTCGGTCAGGGGGTTCGCGCCCTCGGCCAGGGCCGCCGCCGCGAGCGTCGGGTCGATGACGCGCTCGCCCGCGAGGACTTTGCGGACGGCGGCCGCGAGTTGGGCGGCGGGGGCGTCCTTGACCAGGAAGGCGTCGGCGCCGGCCTCCATGGCGCTGCGCAGGTAGCCGGGGCGGCCGAAGGTGGTGAGGACGACCAGCTTCACCGCCGGCAGGGCCCGGTGGACCTCGGCGGCCGCCTCGATGCCCGTCGCGCCCGGCATCTCGATGTCGAGGAGGGCCACGTCGACGGCGTGGGCGCGGGCTGCGGCCAGGACCTCGTCGCCGCGGGCCACCTGGGCCACGACCTCGATGTCGTCCTCCAGGCCGAGCAGGGCGGCCAGGGCCTCGCGGACCATGGACTGGTCCTCGGCGAGCAGGACCTTGATCGTGCGGGTCATGCGCCGGATCCTACGTCCGGGCCGGAGGGTGTGGCGGGGGCCCGGGCCACCAGGCGGAAACCGTGCCGGGAGCGGCCCGCCTCCAGGGTGCCGCCCACCTTCGCCAGCCGCTCGGTGAGGCCCGCCAGACCGCTGCCCGTGCTCTCGCCGGGGGTGCCGCCCGGAGTGCCCCGTCCGTCGTCGTCCACGGTCAGTTCGAGCACCGGGCCGTCGAGGGTGTGGCGGCGGACGAGGTCCACCGTGCAGCGGTGGGCGCCGCTGTGCCGTACGACGTTGGTGACGGACTCGCGCAGGGCCCAGGCCAGGGCGGACTCGCTCTCCTCGGGCACGTCGGTGAGGCCGGGGTCGGCCGGCAGTTCGGCGGTGATGCCTGCCACCGTCAACGCGTCCCGGGCGCCCGCGAGTTCCGCGCCGAGGCGGGGGCGCCGGTAGCCGGTGACGGCCTCGCGGACGTCGACCAGGGCCTGACGGCTGACCTGTTCGATGTCGGCGACCTGCTGGGCGGCCTGGTCGGGACGGGCGGGGAGCATCCGGCCCGCCAGCTCGCTCTTGAGCGTGATCAGGGAGAGCGAGTGGCCGAGGAGGTCGTGCAGGTCACGGGCGAGGCGCAGGCGCTCCTCGTTCGCGGCGAGCTGGGCGACCGTGGCCCTGGCCTCGCGCAGTTCCTGTGTCGTGCGGACGAGTTCACGGACGCCGGTCATGGAGAGGCCGCCGAGGAGGGCAGGGAGGAGCAGGGAGGCGAGGTAGGCCCCGCCGTCCGGTACGGCGAGGGCGGCGGCTGTGAGCAGGCCCGAGACCGCCAGGATGGTGTAGCGGGCGAGCCGCAGCGGGAGGGCCGCGCCGGCGGCGACCGACACGTAGACGAAGAGGACGAGCCACTCCCGGCCGAGGGAGAGGGCGAGCACGACGGACTGGGCGGCGAGGACGGCGAGCGCGCCGAGCACCATGGGGGTGGTGTCGCGGCGGCCGGTGCGGAAGATCAGCACGAAGTACCAGGCGACGAAGGCCACCAGGCCGGTCCAGCCGAGGACGACGACGCCGTCGCTGTGGCCCCCGTGCAGCAGGTCGCTGACGGGGGCGCTCAGATAGGCGAGCCAGATCCCGGTCCAGAGGAACTTGATCGCCCTCTGTCTGCTGTTCTGCGGGCGCTGCCCGATGCCGACGCCGCTCACGCCTTCAGCGTGTCCTTCCGGTAGAGCCAGGCCGCGCCGCCCGCGAACAGGGCGAAGGAGACGGCCAGGACGACGAGGTCCCGGGTGTGCGGGGTCTGGCTCTGCTCGATGGCCTGCCCCAGCGAGGCGTACGCGTGCGTGGGCACCCAGGTGGCGATGTCCTGCAGCCACCCGGGGAACGTCGTCGTCGGCATCCAGAGGCCGCCGAGCATCGACAGACCGAAGTAGGTGATCATCGTGATCGGGCGGACCGCGTCCCCGGTGGCGAGGTAGCCGATGGCGACGCCGAGCGCGGCGAAGACGAGGCTGCCGGCCCAGATCGCGCCGGTCAGGGCGAGCCACTGCCAGGCGTCCAGGCGCACGTCCTTCACGACGGCGGCCACCACGAAGACGATCACGATGGCCGGCAGGCTGACCACGGCCGCGCTCGCGGTCTTCGCGAGCACGTAGCCGCGCCCGGGCAGCGTGGTGAGCCGCAGCTGCCGTACCCAGCCGTTCTCGCGTTCCTTGGCGATGCGTTCGCTGTTGCCCATCAGGACGGCCGTCAGGGCGCCGAAGGAGGCCATGGAGACCATCATGTACGTCGGCAGGGTCAGACCGGTGTCGCCGAGCTCCTCGGTGCTGCTCGCGCTGCCCGCGATGAGCAGGAACAGCAGCGCGGGGTAGAGCACCGTGAAGAACATGGCCTTGCGGCTGCGCAGGGCGCGGACGAGTTCCAGCTTGATGAGACCGTTCACTTCGACTTCGCCTCCTCGGCGGCGGTGATCGCGACGAAGGCCTGCTCCAGGCCGAGGCCGGCGACTTCGAGGTTGCGGGGGTAGACACCGAGTCCGTAGAGGGCGTGGACGGTCGCGTCGGCGTCGGTGGACTGGATGCGGACGGTACGGCCGGACACGTCGAGCGTGGTCAGGAAGGGGAGGTTCCGCAGCCGTGGCTCGTCGAGCGGGCCGTCGGGCAGGTCGAAGGAGATGCGGCGGGCCCCCGCCCTGGCCTTGATCTCGGCCGCCGTGCCGTCGGCCAGCAGGCGGCCCCGGTGCAGGACGAGCACGCGGTCGGCGATGGCGTCGGCCTCTTCGAGGTAGTGGGTGGCGAAGAGGACGGTACGGCCCCGGTCGGCCTGTTCGCGCATGGTGGCCCAGAACGCCTGGCGGGCGGTGACGTCCATGCCGGTGGTGGGCTCGTCCAGGACGACCAGGTCGCTGTCGCCGGCCGTGGCGAGCGCGAAGCGGACCCGCTGGACCTGGCCGCCGGAGAGCTTGTGGACCTTGCGGTCGGCGATCTGGGTGACGCCGGCGCGGGCGAGCACCTCGGAGACCGGGTAAGGCCGGGGGTGCAGAGCGCAGGCGAGCCGGACCAGTTCGGCGACGGTGACCTCGTCCATCAGGCCGCCGCTCTGCAGCATGGCGCCCACGCGTCCGGCGGTGATCGCCTCGCGCGGGCCGGTGCCGAAGAGGTCGATCGTGCCGCTGTCGGGGCTCCTGAGGCCGAGCAGCAGGTCGAGGGTGGTGGACTTGCCGGCCCCGTTCGGGCCCAGCAGGGCCACGGTCTCCCCCGGGTGCAGGGCGAGCGTCAGTCCGTCCACGGCCCGGACGTCGCCGTACGCCTTCGTCACGTTGTCGAACGCCACCACAGCTGACCGGAGGGCGGCCCTGGTGGTGGTCGTCGTGGTCGTCGTCATGGACACCATCGTGGGCGCGCGGGGGGTGCGGGCGGCAGTGTCGGGGGTCCTCACCCTGGGATGACAGAAGTCATACCCGCGACAGTGACGAGGGGGGCACCCGGGATGTACCGGGTGCCCCCCTCGTCGTGCCGACGCGCCGCGCTCACCGGCGCTCGCCGGGTGCCGCCGCGCCCACCCGTGCCGCCCAGCGGCACGACTGCCCGCAGCTGGAAGCAGCGGCAGGTTGCCGCTAGCTCGGGTCCGTCTCGATGACCGCCGTGCGGTCGGTCGTGCTCTTCAGGGCCAGGCGGAGGGCCCCGTAGACGTCCTGGACGGTGACGGGGGTCTTCTCGCCGTTGCCGCGGGTGATGAGGACGCCGTCGAAGGTGCCGCCGTAGAGCTCCTTGAGCGCCTTCTCGTCGTAGGAGTCGACGAGCTTGCCGTCGACGGCCTTCACCTTCAGGAACTTCCAGAGGGAGTTCTCCGGGCTCAGCAGGATGCTGTGGGCGGCGTCTGTCTGGACCGTCACGGGGGCCGACATCGCCGGCTCGGCGAACTCCTTCATGAACCGGTCGACCTCGGCCTTGTCGACCGACGGCTCCTTGGTGGTCGTCGGCAGCTGCACCGTCGCGGCCTCGCCGGTCTCGACCTGGGTGCGGTACGCCTCCTCGACGGCGTCGGTGGACTCGTCGACCGCGATGCCCTTGCCCGCCTTGCCGTAGACGGCGACGGCCTTGCCCGCCTCGTACTTGACGGTGCCGTCACTGGCCGAGCCGGAGCTGCCCGCGGCACGCTGGAGGGCCGCCTCCAGCTTCTCCTCGTCGACCGGCATGACGGGCTCGACGACACGCTGCTGACCGAAGAGCGCGCCGATCACCGAGACCGGGTTGTAGTCACTGACGGCGGCGGCGCTGACCGTGGCCTGCTTGTCGAACTGGAGTCCGGCCTGGTCGGGCTTGAGGGCGACCGTCTCGCCGTCGACCGAGAGCTTCAGGGCCTCGTTCGTGCTCTTGCCGAAGGCCGCGTCGAGTTTGTTGACGGCCTCGTCACGGGTGCCGCCGCCGATGTCGACGCCGAGGACGGTGGTGCCCTTGGGGACGTCGGAGTGGTTCATCAGCAGACCGGCGCCGTAGACACCGCCGCCGAGGACGATCACCCCGCCGACGAGCAGGCCGAGCTTGCTGCGGCCCTTCTTCTTGGCCGGTTTGGCGGACTTGGTGTTCTTCGCCGGGCCGGACTTCTGCTGCGGGCCGGGGTCGGGCAGCTTCGGCGGCGTGTGCTGCACCGCGCCGTCGGGGCCGCCCGCGCCGAACGGCGTGCTCTGGGTGCCGGGCGGCACGACCGGGATGCCGCTGGTCAGGGTGTGCCCGGAGGGGTTGTCGACGTGGGGGCCGGAGCCGCCGTAGCCCGGGGTGCCCGGTTCGGGGGCGGGCCGCTGCGGGGTGAGGACCGCCGTGTCGTCGCTGATGCCGCCGCCGGGGCGGGCGTAGCCGCCGGAGGCAGCGGGCGCGGAGAAGTCGGCCTCGGGGCCGCCGAAGGGATTGCCCTGGTAGCCGTGGCCACCGGGACCGCCCTGGCCGGGCGGGGGGCCGAGCGGGCTGTCGCCGGTGACGGGGCCGCCGGTGGGGCCCGCCGGACCGGAGCGGCCGTCCGGGCCGCCGGGGCGGCCGCCGTTGTCCGAGAAGTACGGCAGGTCGTCGCGCTCGGGCTTGGTGCCGGCCAGCGCGGCCGACACGTCGAAGGAGCCGGTGCCGCCGCCGTGGCCGGGAGCGACCGGCTGGCCGCCGGTGGCGCCGGGCAGCCCGGCACCGTTGGTCCCGCCGGGCCTGGAGCCCGTGCCGGGGCGCGGGCCGCCGGGCTGCGCACCGGGGCCGCCGGCCATCGGGCCGGGGCCGCCCGCACCGCCGGGGCGGGCACCCGTGCCGGGGGCAGCGGCACCGGGACCACCGATCGAGCCGGTGGAGAGCCCGGCGCCGTTGCTGCCGCCGGTGCTCGTGCCCCTGGCGGGGGTGGCGCCCTTGCGGGGCGCGAACCAGTCGCTGGCCGGCTTGTCGTCGGCGGGCGCGGACGGGTCCGGCGCGGGCGCCGGGGTGTCCGTGAACACGGGCATGGCCGTGGTGCCGGTGGTCTCCGACTCGGACCCGGCGTCGTCCGCCGTGCCGTCGCCGTCGCCGACCGGCTTGCGGACGACGACCGGCGGGATGGGACGCGAGCCGGGGATGTTGATCCGGACCCGCGTCGTCAGCGTGGTCTCGGTCTTGGGTCCGTCCGGCCGCTCGCCGGCGGCCGACCGGGCCGCCTCGGCACCGGCCTCGGTGGCCATGGGCGTGCCGTACGGCGGTGTCCCCGACGGGTACGCGGTGCTGCCGCGCCCATTGGCCCC
Source organism: Streptomyces sp. MB09-02B (assembly GCF_033794485.1). Classification (NCBI taxonomy): domain Bacteria; kingdom Bacillati; phylum Actinomycetota; class Actinomycetes; order Kitasatosporales; family Streptomycetaceae; genus Streptomyces; species Streptomyces sp. MB09-02B. Next base: position 19,208 of record NZ_JARGEE010000086.1, on the reverse strand, counting down.
GGAGGACGAAGTGTCAGTTTCACGACTCAAGGCAGGTTCTCCCGGTTTGCTCCGCCGCCCGTCACGACCTCAACTCAGCGGGCAGCTCGGCGGCGCGCACCACCATACTGGCCACTTCCGCCGCGTATCCCACGACCGCGTGGGAAACCCACACGGGACCCGCACCAGCGCGCCGCGGCGAAGTAGTACGTCACTTCCCAAGTCGGGCGTCGGGACCGGTCGGTTGCCGCCCCCGCCCAAGGGTGGCGCACATCACAGCCACAGCCATGCCGCCGAGCAGGAAGAGGTACGAGCCCGCTCCCGCGCCGAACAGGAAGTCTCCCTCCGGCCTGGTGGACGTCAGCAGGACGACGGAGATCATCCAGCCGGCGGCCGGCGCAACGGCCCCGGCCCGGCCCCCCGTCGCCCGGGCGCCGCCCAGGAACAGCCCTGCCGCGCCGAGCAGCGCGAGCAGCAACCCCCCGGGGAACCAGGCCGCTTGGAGCAGTCCACCGGCCACCCCGATCACGGCTCCCAGGACGAAGAGTCCCAGGTGCGCGGCGGCCCGCCCCAGCGGGGGGAACGTCAACGGCTGTGCGAGCGCGCTTCCTTGCCCGCCCGTCGGCCGGTCCTTCGCGGTCATCGCCGGCCCTCCTCTCGGCAGCCGTGCGCGCGCACCACTCGTGTGTCATACCCATGCGTACGCATCACAGGGCCGTTCCGTTCTGCTGTTCCCCGAAAGTCTGCGTTTTCTCGGAGGTCTGCGCTTGCTCGGAGGTCCGCGCTTCCTCGGAGGTCCGCGCTTCCTCGGAGGTCTGCCGTTTCTCGGGAGAGATGCCGGGGATCCCCTCGAACAAGTCGCTTTCCCGGCCCCCTCCTTCGCGTCTGCCCCGCACCAACTCGTAGTACTCGGTGGTCAGGAGCGGCTGGGCCAGCCGGTTGGAGAGGACGAAGTACGGCTCGGCGACCTCGATCTGCGTGGCGTGTGCGCGCATCGCGGTGGCCTTCGCTGCCGCGAAGCCGGTGCCGTCGATCTCGGTGGTGACGATGTGGTCGTCCACCACTCCGGGCACATCCGTGATGCTCGCGGCCCGCTCGAACGGCAGCCGTCCGGGCTCGGCGAGATCGCGGCGGAGCCGGCCGAAGCCCTCCAGGAGCACCCCGCGCGGCACCCGGTTCCAGTAGACCTTGGCGATCTCCCAGGGCTCACCCAGGTCGGGGCGGTGGTCCGGGTCGGGGGCCAGGTCGGCGGCGCGCATGGCGACGCGGTGGGCCTGGATGTGGTCGGGGTGGCCGTAGCCGCCGTCGGGGTCGTAGGTGACGAGGACCTGGGGGCGTACCTCGCGGATGATCTCGACCAGGTGGGCGGCGGCCTCGTCGACGTCGGCGGACCAGAAGGCGCCGGGCCGTTCGTTCTGTTCGACGCCCATCATCCCGGAGTCCCGGTAGCGTCCGGGGCCGCCCAGGAAGCGGTGGTCGGTGACGCCGAGCTTCTTCATGGCCTCGGCCAGCTCGTCCACCCGGTGCGGGCCCAGGGTGTCGTCGCGGTCGGGCGCGAGATGGGCGAGGCCGGGCGGGATGACCTCGCCCTCCTCGCCGAGGGTGCAGGTCACCAGCGTCACCCGCGCTCCCTCGGCCGCGTACCTGGCCATGGTCGCGCCGTTGTTGATCGACTCGTCGTCCGGGTGCGCGTGCACCAGGAGCAGTCGGCGAGCGACGCGAGATGGGGGTTCCCCCGGCCGAGGGCTGGAGGAGGGCAGATCCGTCATGGGGCCACCCTACGAGGCCCCTGGTCCGCGCCCGTGCGGGGCGCGGGATTCACAGGAACGGTCGGCCGCGGGGGTCGCGGGCCCGGTGGGACGGGCCCTGGGAGAGGCCCCGGCGGCCGGAGGTGTCAGAACTTGATACTGCCGATCATGCCCGCGATGTTGGTCGTCAGCTCGCTGATCGTCGGCGCGATGGTCGAGGAGGCGAGATAGAACCCGAGCAGGATGCAGATGATCGCGTGTGGTGCCTTCAGCCCTGACTTCTTGATCAGGATGAAGACGATGATCGCCAGCAGCACCACCGCCGAAATCGAGAGTGCCACGGCGGCTCACCTCCAAAAGTTCCCTGGGACCTGGGGAGCGAAGCAGTTTGTCGAGGGCTGACGGCGAGTCCGCCGTCAACCGGTGACGTGGGTGACGCAGTTGTAAATCCATACAACGGCCAGCAGGTTCATACCCACCCGGCGGTAGTGATCATAACTATCCATACGCGCGCATCGGTCGGCGCACGGCCGCACAAGGGGGCGCATGGCCAATATGGTCGGAGCATGACGACCCAGCCCGAGTCCTTCCCCCGTCGACACGCCCGGACCCAGCGTTTCTCCCTCGGCGCGCCGAGGGCATTCTCCGTCGCGCCGGACGGTTCCCGCGTGGTGTTCCTGCGGTCCTCGTCCGGCACCGACCGGGCCAACAAGCTGTGGGTGATGGACCTCGGGGAGGGCGGGGAGAGGGTGGCGGCGGACCCGGCCGCGCTGCTCGCCGGCTCCTTGGAGGAGTTGTCGACCGAGGAGCGCGCGCGCCGTGAGCGCCTGCGCGAGGGCGGCGCCGGGATCGTCGGCTACGCCACGGACGCGGCCGTGGAGTTGGCCTCTTTCGCCTTGTCAGGGCGGCTGTTCGTGGCGGAGCTGCGGGCCGGGACGGCACGTGAACTGGACGTTCCCGGGCCGGTGATCGACCCCCGCCCCTCGCCCGACGGCCGGCACGTGGCGTACGTCGCCCGGGGCGCGCTGCGGGTGGTCGGGGCGGAGGGCGGTGCGGACGTGGCGCTCACCGAGGAGGAGGCGGGGAACGTCACCCATGGGCTGGCGGAGTTCATCGCGGCCGAGGAGATGGGCCGTTCACGTGGTTTCTGGTGGTCTCCGGAGTCGGACCGGCTGCTGGTGGCGCGTGTGGACGACACGCCGGTGCGCCGCTGGTGGATCTCGGACCCGGCACAGCCGGAAACGGACCCGCGGCAGGTGGCGTATCCGGCGGCCGGGACCGCCAACGCGGAGGTGCGACTCTTCGTGATCGACCTCGCCGGGGCGCGCACGGAGGTCGTGTGGGACCGGGCCCGTTACCCGTATCTGGCGCATGTGCACTGGTCAGCGGCGGGTGCTCCGCTGATCCTGGTGCAGGCGCGGGACCAGCTCAGCCAGCTGTTCCTGGCCGTGGACCCGGACACGGGGGCGACCCGGATGGTGCACGCCGACGAAGATCCACATTGGCTTGATCTTTTCCCTGGAGTGCCCGCGTGGAGTCCGTCGGGCCGGCTCGTGCGTGTCGCGGACGAGGGCGGCGCGCGGGTGCTGGCGGTCGGCGAACGTCCTTTGACTGGGCCGCAGTTGCACGTCCGTGCGGTGCTCGACGTCGCGGACGCCGATGTGCTGGTCTCCGCCTCGGCGGGTGAGGCGGCGGCCGACCCGGAGATCGGGGAGATCCACGTCTACCGCGTGAACGAACTCGGCGTGGAGCGCGTCTCCCAGGAGCCCGGCGTGCACTCGGCGGTGCGCGCCGGGGGCGTGACCGTGCTCGTCTCGGCCGTTCCGGGGCAGGCCGGCGCCCGGGTGCAGGTGCTGCGCGACGGCAAGCCGGTGGCGACCGTGGCGTCTTGCGCGGAAGATCCCGGTTTGTCACCGCGCGTGCTGTTTACACAGGGGGGCGCACGCCGCGTACCGTGCGCCCTGCTTATGCCGAGCGACTACGACGGGGTCACACCCCTGCCGGTCCTCATGGACCCCTACGGCGGTCCGCACGGCCCCCGGGTGCTCGCCGCGCACAACGCGCACCTGACCTCGCAGTGGTTCGCCGACCAGGGTTTCGCGGTGGTGGTCGCCGACGGACGCGGCACCCCCGGCCGCTCCCCCGCCCGGGAGAAGGAGATCGACGGCGACTTCACGCTCTCCCTGGACGACCAGGTGGAGGCGCTGCACGACCTGGCGACGGCGCATCCGCTGGACCTGTCCCGGGTCGCGATCCGCGGCTGGTCGTACGGCGGCTGGCTCGCGGCCCTCGCGGTGCTGCGCCGCCCGGACGTCTTCCACGCCGGCATCGCGGGCGCCCCGGTCACCGACTGGCGGCTGTACGACACGCACTACACCGAGCGGTATCTGGGTGATCCGGCGAAGAACGCGGCGGCCTACGCGAGGAGTTCGCTGGTCACGGACGAGGGGCTGTCCTCGGCCGCCGAGCCGCACCGCCCGCTGATGGTCGTGCACGGCACCGCCGACGACAACGTGGTCTTCGCCCACGCGCTGCGCCTGTCCTCCGCGCTGCTCGCGGCCGGCCGCCCGCACGAGGTGCTGCCGCTGTCGGGCGTCACCCACATCACCCCGCAGGAACAGGTCGCGGAGAACCTGCTGCTGCTCCAGGTCGACTTCCTGAAGCGTTCGCTGGGCCTGGACTAGGCACGGCGGGCAGCGGGCACGGCAACGGGCCGGGGCTACATGGCGAGCCCCGGCCCGTTTACGGCACCCGCACGGCCGTACGCGTAGTAGATTCGCGCGTCCGTATATCGGAACCGCGTCAGCCAAGTTGCCTGCGTGTTAACGCATTTGGTGTGGATTTGTAGGCTTATTCCGCCTCATTCGTCTGATCGTCCGTCGACTCCTCGGGCGGCACCACCTGCTTCTCCTCCGCGAAGTGGCAGGCCGAGTCGTGGGCGGCCGGGCCGGTGGTGAGCCGGAACTCCGCGGGGACCGCCAGCAGCGGCACCTCCAGCGCACAGCGCTCCTGGGCCTTCCAGCACCGCGTGCGGAAGCGGCACCCGGACGGGATGTTCGTCGGGGAGGGCACATCGCCGAAGAGGATGATCCGTTCCCGGTGCTCGCGGGCCTCCGGGTCCGGGACGGGCACGGCGGACAGCAGCGCCTGGGTGTAGGGGTGCGTCGGGTGGTCGTAGATCTCGGCGTCGCGGCCGAGCTCCACGATCCGCCCCAGGTACATCACCCCGACCCGGTCGGAGATGTGCCGCACGATCGACAGGTCGTGGGCGATGAAGACGTACGACAGCCCGAACTCGCCCTGGAGGCGGTCCAGCAGGTTGATCACCTGGGCCTGGACCGAGACGTCCAGGGCGGAGACGGGTTCGTCGGCGACGATGATCTCGGGCCGGAGCGCCAACCCCCGGGCGATGCCGATGCGTTGGCGCTGGCCGCCGGAGAACTGGTGCGGATAGCGGTTGATGTACTCGGGGTTGAGGCCGACGACGTCGAGGAGTTCCTGCACCCGGCGCCGGCGGTCGCCCTTGGGCGCGACCTCGGGGTGGATGTCGTACGGCTCCCCGATGATGTCGCCCACGGTCATCCGCGGGTTGAGGGAGGTGTACGGGTCCTGGAAGACCATCTGGATGTTGCGGCGGACGGTCTTGAGCGCCCGGCCCGAGAGCCTGGTGATGTCCTCGCCCTTGTAGCGGATCGATCCGGCGGTCGGCCGCTCCAGGTGGACCAGCATCTTGGCGACCGTGGACTTGCCGCAGCCGGACTCGCCGACGATGCCGAGGGTCTCTCCCCGGCCGAGGGCGAAGTCGACGCCGTCGACCGCCTTCACGGCGCCCACCTGCTTCTTGAAGAGGATGCCCTCGGTGAGCGGGTAGTGCTTGACCAGGCCGCTGACCTCCAGGATCGGCTCGGCCTCAGCTGTGGCGGTGGTCATCGAGGCACTCCCTCCAGAAGTGGCAGGCGCTCATCCGGATCCCGTCCGCCGGCTCCACGTCGTACAGCGGGGGTACGTCGGTCCGGCACACGTCGCGGGCCATCGGGCAGCGCGGGTTGAAGGCGCAGCCGGGCGGGATGGCCATGAGGTTGGGCGGCAGGCCCTTGATGGCGTAGAGCTCCTGGCCCTTCTGGTCCAGGCGCGGGATCGAGTCAAGGAGGCCACGCGTGTACGGGTGGGCCGGGGCCTTGTAGATGTCGTGGACGGGCGCGGACTCCACGATCCGGCCCGCGTACATCACCGCGATGCGGTCGGCGACGTCCGCGACGACGCCGAGGTCGTGGGTGATGAGGATGAGGCCCATGTTCAGCTCGCGCCGGAGTTCGGCGAGGAGGTCCATGACCTGGGCCTGGACGGTGACGTCCAGCGCGGTCGTCGGTTCGTCGGCGATGATCAGCGCGGGTTCCAGGGCCAGCGCGATGGCGATCATGATGCGCTGGCGCATGCCGCCGGAGAACTGGTGCGGATAGTCCCGTACGCGCTCCTTGGCGGCCGGGATGCGGACCCGGTCCATCAGTTCGACGGCCTTGGCGCGGGCGTCCTTCTTCGTCATGCCCCGGTGCACGACGAACATCTCGCCGAGCTGGTCGCCGACGGAGAGGACGGGGTTCAGGGAGGACAGGGCGTCCTGGAAGATCATCGCCATCTCGGCGCCGCGGATCTTGCGGCGCTCGTCCTCCTTGAGCTTCAGCAGGTCCCGGCCCTTGAAGAGGATCTCGCCGCCGGTGATCCTGCCGGGCGGCATGTCGAGGATGCCCATGATCGCCTGCGCGGTGACCGACTTCCCGGAGCCGGACTCCCCGAGCACGGCCAGCGTCTGCCCCTCGTCCACCCCGTAGTCGACCCCGTTGACGGCCTTGGCGATCCCGTCCCGGGTGCGGAACTCCACCTGCAGACCACGCACTTCGAGCAACATGACGGCACCTCACCTCAACTTCGGGTCGAGGGCGTCGCGTACGGCGTCGCCCAGCATGATGAACGCGAGGACGGTGATCGCCAGGGCGCCGGAGGGCCACAGGAGGGCGTGGGGGGCGTTGCGGATGTACGGCGAGGCGGCGGAGATGTCGATGCCCCAGGAGACGCTGGGCGGCTTCAGGCCGACGCCGAGGTAGGACAGGGTCGCCTCCAGGGCGATGTACGTGCCGAGGGCGATGGTGGCCACGACGATGACCGGGGCGACCGCGTTGGGGGTGATGTGCCGCAGCAGCATGCGGGAGTTGGAGGCGCCGAGGGCGCGGGCGGCCTGCACGTAGTCGTTCTGCTTGGCGGTGATGACCGAGCCACGGGCGATACGGGAGATCTGCGGCCAGCCCAGCAGCACCATGAAACCGATCACCGGCCAGATGCTGTTGCTGGTGACCACGGAGAGCAGCACCAGGCCGCCGAGGACCACCGGGATCGCGAAGAACACGTCGGTGATCCGGGACAGGACCGAGTCCGGGAACCCGCCGTAGAACCCGGCGAGCCCGCCCAGCACCGACCCGAGGATCGCGACGCCGAGCGTGGCACAGACGCCGACGGCGATGGAGATCCGCGCCCCGTAGACGGTACGGGTGTAGACGTCGCAGCCCTGACCGTCGTACCCGAACGGGTGGCCGGGCTGCGCGCCCTCCTGGGCCTTGGCGAGGTCGCACTTGAGGGGGTTGCCGGAGGCGATCAGCGACGGCCAGAGGGAGATGACGACCAGGAAGAGGATGACCAGGGCCGAGATGATGAACACGGGGTTGCGCCGCAGGTCGCGCCAGGCGTCGGACCAGAGGCTGCGGGCCTTGTCGGCCGGGCCGCCCGCGTCGGCGTTGCCGAGCCCCTTCTCCAAGGTCTCCCCTTCGGTGGTGGCCAGGTCCATGGTGCCGTCCAGCCCCGTCGCGGCGATCGCCCCGCCCTCGGCGGCGCGCTGGCCGCCCGAGACGTGGGGCTCCTCGGGTGGCGGCTCAGGCATAGCGGATCCTCGGGTCGAGTACGGCGTAGAGGAGGTCGACGAGCAGGTTGGCGATGAGGAACACCAGCACGAGGACGGTCACGAAGCCGACGACGGTCTGCGTGTTCTGGCGGAGGATGCCCTGGTAGAGCTGGTAGCCGACGCCGTGGATGTTGAAGATCCGCTCGGTGACGATGGCGCCGCCCATCAGCGCGCCGATGTCGGTGCCGATGAAGGTGACCACGGGGATCAGGGAGTTCCGCAGCAGGTGCTTGCGGATCACCCGGTGCCGGGGCAGCCCCTTGGCGACGGCGGTGCGGACGTAGTCGGCGCGGGCGTTCTCCGCGATGGACGTCCGGGTGAGGCGGGTGACGTAGGCGAGGGAGACGGAGGCGAGGACGAGCCCGGGGACGATCAGCTCGTCGAAGGGCGCCTCGGAGGAGACGGACGGCCGGATCCAGCCCCACTCCACGCCCAGCAGCAACTGGAGCAGCAGTCCGGTGACGAAGGTGGGGACGGAGATGACGACCAGGGTGACCACCAGCGCCCCGGTGTCGACGGGCCGCCCGCGCCGCAGGCCGGTGACGACACCGAGGGTGATGCCGATGACGATCTCGAAGAGGATCGCGACGATCGTCAGCCGGATGGTGACGGGGAAGGCGGAGGCCATCAGCTCGGTGACCTCCTGCCCGTTGAACGCGGTGCCGAAGTCGCCGGTGAAGACGTTGCCCATGTAGGTCAGGTACTGCTGCCCCACGGGCTTGTCGAGGCCGAACTCCCGTCTGAGCTGGGCGGCCGTCGCCGGATCGCACTCCCGGTCGCCGCAGAGGCCCGCGATGGGGTCGCCCATCACGTTCACCATCAGGAAGATCAGGAGGGTGGCGCCCACGAAGACCGGGATCATCTGGAGCAGGCGCCGGGCGACGTACCGTCCCACGGGAGGTCAGCCGACCTTGATCTGGTCGTACACCGGCACGCTGAACGGGTTCAGGGTGACGTCGGAGAGCCGCTCCGAGTAGCCTGCGCTGCCGTTCTGGTACCAGAGCGGGATGGCGGCCATGTTGTCCCGGACGACCTCCTCGGCCTGCTGGAACGTCTCCACCGCCTTCGCCGTGTCGGACTCGGCGTTGGCCTGGTCGACGAGCTTGTCGAAGTCGGCGTTGGACCACTTGCCGTCGTTGGAGGAGGCGTTGGTGTAGTACAGCGGCTGGAGGAAGTTCTGGATGAGCGGGTAGTCCATCTGCCAGCCCGCGCGGAACGGGCCGCTCATCTTCCGTTGGGTGATCTGGTTGCGGTAGTCGGCGAAGGTTCCGACCGGGTTGCCGACGCACGCCTTGTCGTTGTCGAGGGCGTTGTTGATGGAGTTGCAGACGGCGTCGACCCACTGCTTGTGGGAGCCGGTGTCCGCGTTGTACGTGATCTTGACCTGGCCGCCGGGGAGGCCGCCGCCCTCCTGGATCAGCTTCTTGGCCGCGTCCGCGTCGTACTCGCAGGCGTCACCGCACAGGCCCTCCTTGTAGCCGCCCTCCTCGCCGAGGACGGGGGAGGTCCAGTCGGTGGCGGGGGTGCGGGTCTTCTGGAAGATGGTGTCGGTGATCTGGTCGCGGTCGATGGCCCGCGAGAGCCCTTCACGGACCTTGTCCGAGCCCTCCTTGTTCCAGTTCTCGTCGTAGAACGGGAAGGACAGGGTCTGGATGATGCCGGCCGGGGTGTTGATGTACCGGTCGCCGAGGTCGGCCTGGACGTTCTTCAGCTGGGCGGCGGGGACGTCGTCGACGAGGTCGAGGTTGCCCGCCATCAGGTCGGTGTAGGCGGTGTTGTTGTCGGTGTAGACCTTGAGGTCCACTCCGCCGTTCTGCGCCTTGTCCTCACCCGGGTAGTCGTCCCACTTGCGCACCGACAGCTGGGAGCCCTTGGTGTAGGAGTCGACGGCGTACGGGCCGTTGCCGACGGGCTTGGCCAGCCAGGCGTCGTGGTCGGTGAAGAACGACTGGGGCAGCGGGGCGAAGGCGTTGTAGCCGAGGGTGTCGGGGAAGGTCGAGAACTTCTGGGTGAGCTTGACGGTGAAGGTGTTCTCGTCGACGACCTTCAGTCCGGAGAGGGTGTCGGCGGTCTGCTTGCTGCCGTCGTCCGGGTGGGTCCTGTCGTAGCCCTCGATGTACTCGAAGAAGTACGCGTTCTTCTGGTTGTTCTTCAGGCTCGCCCCGTAGTTCCAGGCGTCCACGAAGGACTTGGCGGTGACCTTCTCGCCGTTCTGGAAGGTCCAGCCGTCCTTGACGGTGATGGTGAAGTTCTGCGAGTCGGTCGTCTCGATGGTCTCGGCGAGCATGTCCTTCGCCTCGCCGGTCTTGGGGTCGTACCGCTTCAGCCCGCGGAAGATCATGTCCAGCACCTTGCCGCCCTGCACCTCGTTGGTGTTGGCCGGCTCCAGCGGGTTCTGCGGGTCGCCCCAGGAGGAGCTGAGCACGGCGCCGGCGTCGGCGCTGCCGCTGCCGCCGCCGTCGCCGTCGTCCCCGCCTCCGCAGGCGGTCGCGGCGAGAGCCACCGCGGCCGCGCCGGCGATCCATCGGGCGTGCGTGGCTCCACGCATGGGGTGCCTCCTCGTCCGTGCGCGAGTGTGCGCAGTGCTCCAGCGCGGGTGCGCTGTTCCGTTACCGGTCAATATCGACCGGTTGCGCGCACTGCGCACATCACTCGGCCCGTCCGGGGGAACACCTCCCTCCGGATGCACGCACTCACTGTCTCTGGCGCGGCGGGGGCGAGGGCGGGGGCGGCCACGTCTGCCCGCCCACCTGCCGGTCCTCGCCCTGCCCGAGGAGGGGTCTGGCCGCGAGTGTCCGCGGAGTCCCACTCGGTCCGGCCGCGACATGGGGTTCCATGCTCGCGACGTGGGACCGAGCGGCCACTTGCCGACGGCGGGGGCCGCGCCTCCAGGGAGCCTCCGCTGCGGCGCGGGACGGCCCGGCCCCTTCAGCCCGTGCGACCCGAGGCCCGGCCGAGGGTCCCGCCCTTGACTCCGGCGAGGAAAGCGTGCAGGGCCGCGGGCGTGGTGGCTATGACGGTCTCGGGGGTGGCGCTTTCGCGTAGGTGGGGGCGGCTGGTTGTAGGGGCGGCTATCTCGACGCAGGTATCGGCGCCACCCTCGCCGTAGCTGGACTTCTGCCACCTGGGCTGGGCCATGCGCGCCTTCCTGAGGCCGGGTGCTCCCTACAGCAGGGGGTGCAGGAGCCGCTGGATCAACCCCAGCGAGTCCTTCGCCGCATGCCCCTCAGGTGGTACGCCCGCGTCCACCGGAGGGAGCGCCGCTTCCCGCAGCCTAGCGAAGAGGTCCGTGTACCGGGCAATGGCCTCGGCATCGCCCAGGTGCAGCGACTTCTCGATGTGCGCCACGATCACCGTACCGAGCGGACGGACAACAGGCTCCACGAGAGTGACCGAGGACCCGAAGGGCACCGGACCGTCGAACGGGAGGATCCGCACTGTCACATGCGGCAGACGCGAGGCCTCGATCAGCCGCTGCAACTGTTCCCGCATGATGCGGGGGTCACCCAACGAGGCATGCAACGCCGCTTCGTGCACGACGGCGTGCAGGCGTGGTGGACGCGCGCCCGCAAGGCGTGAGACGGCCCGAGGAATGGATCGGGCAGGAAGCGCCGCATACGCCCGCTCGCTACTCTCGGGACATGGAGTACGCCAAGATGCGCGCGATCGCGGAGGAACTCGGGACTCACGCTGAGCAGCTTGAGGGAGCATGGCGCGTCGAGATCGGCCCCTCGGGTCCGATACTGGCCATGATGTGCCCATCGAAGCGCCACGAGGGCACAGTCCGTCGCATCTGTAAGCAACTCGACGAACAACTCCTCACCTCACACGCCGGCTACATCTGCGCGAACGGCCCCGAGATCGAGCACCCGGCGCTCGGCCGCATGCGGCGCCCGGATGCCGTCGTCATTCCCGAGGACGTACTCGACGAGGAAGGTCTCGCCGTCGACGCCACCCAGGTGCTGGCCGTCATCGAGATCGTCTCACCGTCCAACCCGGACAACGACTACGGCCAGAAGCTCACCGAGTACCCCGCCATGGGGATCGCCCACTACATGATCGTCGACCCTCGCACGGGCACCATCGAGGTGCATTCCGATCCATGCAGGGGCCGGTACTCCCGCAAGGATCCGTACATCTTCGGCGACAAGGTGCCGTTCGGTGCCTGGACTGTGGAGACCGCCGCGTTCCGCCGTTACGGCCGGGCGGGCGACAGCCCGACCTGACGGGCGGCCCGCACCGAGGGCGTGGATCAGCCCAACTCCCCTCGCTCCACGCAGAACTCGTTGCCCTCGGGGTCGGCCATGAGGACCCAGCCGCCGCCGTCGGGGCGGGTGTGGTCCGCGATCACGCGGGCGCCCAGCCCGAGTGCCCGCTCGACCTCCTCGGCCCTGGTGCGGCCGTGCGGCTTCAGGTCGAAGTGGAGCCGGTTCTTCGCCGACTTGCCCTCGGGGACTTGTTCTGAAGACGTAACCAGGCGCACGCTGGGGGAATGACTCGATACGTCGCTCTGTACTGCCGACTGTCCCCCCGCCCCGACGGTAGCTATGAAGGTGTTGATCTTCAGGAAGGGTGGGGCCGCTCCTACGCCGCGAGCATGTGGCCGGGCCTGCCCGTGACCGTGTTCGCCGATGCTGGTATCTCCGCCGCCAACGGCGACCACAGACCCCGGTTCGAGGACTTCCGCGCGGCTCTCGCACGCGGGGAGGTCGCCCACGTGTGGGCCGTTGAACAGTCCCGGTTGGAACGGCGTGAGGTCGAGTGGTTCACTCTCGCCGCAGAGATGGACGCAGCCGGAATCAGCGAGCTGCACACGAACAGGGACGGCGTTGTACGCGTACATGATGAGGTCGCCGGAATCCGCGCGGTACTCAACGCTGGGGAGGTGCGCAAGATGAAAAAGCGGGTCAACGATCGTCTTGCCGAGAATGCCGCCCAGGGGCGCCCTGCGGGCTCCAAGCCGTTCGGCTACGGCCATGCTGTCGACGAATCCGGCAACAAGACATACGTGATCATCCCGGAGCAGGCAGATGCGATCCGGTGGGCCGCTGAAAAGGTGTTGGACGGTTGGTCGCTCGCCAACATCGCTGCGGAATTGCGGGGGCGCGGACTGGTCGGCGCGCACAGAGTGAAGGTCAAAGACGTCAGAGGTGAGATCGTCACCGATGCGGCGGGGAAGCCCGTCACGCGGCCCTCTACGCTCACGGCAAGCTCTGTGCGGTCCATGGTGACTAAGCCGACCATTGCAGGGTTCCGAGTCCATCAGGGCGTGATTGTGGGCCGTGGAAACTGGGCGCCCATCCTCGATGAGGCAACGTGGCAGGCGTGCCGGGCGAAGCTGTCGGCGCCTCGCACGGTGCGCACCTCGGACGGCTTCACCTACCCGATTACCGATGCGCACAAGGGGAATCCCGCTGGGCGCAAGTACACCTTGACCGGTGGTCTGGCAGTGTGCGGCGTATGCAGCGCACCCATGGTCGGCTCGATCAAGAAACTGAAGAACGGAAAGCGGACGCCGTACCTGTTGTGCCACCCGAACCGGGGCGGTAAGGGCTGCACGGGCGTAATGCTCGATGCCACTGAAAAGCACGTTGCCGATGAGCTTTTCAAGGAACTGGACAAGCCGGAATTCCTCGATGCCCTCACTTCTGACGATCACGCCGTGCGCAGGGATGAACTCACGGCCGAACTCACGGCAGTTGACGCAGAACGCAACGAAATCGCTGCCGAGCGGGGACGTGGTGAACTGACACTTGCCGAGTGGAAAAGCATGCGGGCCGGTCTGAACGAGCGCGAGGAGCGGCTGCGGGCCGAACTGGCAGCCATCCCGGCGCCTGCCATGGCCATGGACGTAACGGCCGCACGGGGGGCCTGGGACGACGGTATGACGCTGGATGAGAAGCGCGCATTCCTGCGTATGTTCATCGACTGCGTGACGATCAAGCGCGCCAAGCCGGGAACCAAGGGTTTTGATCAAAACCGCGTCGCGATCAAGTGGCGGCAGGCGTGATGTAGGTAACACTCAGCAAACGGCGGCTCTCCAACTGGGGGCCGCCGTTTGCTTGTTGAAAGCGATCCGGTTCGGGTGATGCGAGGACAGTCGAAACACCTCTACCGGTGGCAAGCATTCTGTGCTTAGCCTGATTGGCATCCGGGCTGTGATGACGAGATACCGGCCCCATGTCCCTGGGCGGGACATATTCCAGGACGCCTCATGCCCATCTCTCCAGAGGCCGCACGAATCCGCGCCCGCATTGCCGCGCAGAAACGCCACCACCCCGACGCGGACACCTCTGCCCTCGAACGCGAGTTGAAGGCTGCCACCCTCGCCGCGCGCGTAGAACGGGCCATAGACGACCCCGTACAGCTTGCCCAAGCCGCGCGCATAGTGCGTGCGGCCCTCGACCGCAAGCGCGTCGCTCTGGCGGACCTGACACCGCTTCCTGCCCCCCGCGCGCACGGGGATTCCCTTGACGCCGCATAGGCAGATATCGCGCTTGCGCGCTTTCATGCGCCCTGGGCGCTAATTCGTCTACGCCTGAGAATCCCCAACGCAGTCAAGATTCTTGAATCTTGGAGGGGCGCCCCCGGTCCCTTGGCAGGTAGCCATTCCACGGGGAGTAGCAAGGGGAGAACTCTGACTAACCATATTTGGATGTGATGCAACATGCCCAAGAGGAACCGCCCAAGAAAGCCGGTGCCGGCGCCCAGCGGACCCCCGAAAGTGCTTAAGGAGTTTGCCCGGAAGTATCGTTGTTCGCATTGCCGGTCGAGTGTTGACGGCATCGTTAAGGACCCATCCGGCATTTGGCGGATGATGATTGGCCACGACGGCACATGCCCAGTTTTGCGGGGCACACTTACGGACTTGTACGACACCGTGCGGGCAGCTGTAGCGGCAGGCGGAGTAACAGGGGTCATAACTGGCCCATTCGGCGGGGGCGCTGAGTGAGTGATGAGCAGCTTTCCCAATCGGATATAAACATTCGCCTCGCCCTCGCATGGCTCCTTAATCCCGATGCAGCACCTCTATCGAGCTATACCGATGACGTGCAGCGTCTAATAAGCGCCCTGTCGTCAAAGTTGCCAACAAGCGGCCTCGACGCGGAAACAGAGGCGCGTATCGATGCGTTCGAGCGTGAGGGTGCCGTACTTCGAGAGGCGCAACGGATTGTCGCGTACGAGGAAGCAAAGACGCTAGCCAAGAAAATGCTTGCCGAAAAAAACGGCAAAGGTGCTTCCTGGGCTCCGGTAGACATTGCGGAAGTATGGGAGACAGTCGAGAGCGAGACACAAACTGACGTTGGCTATCTATCCGGCGACATGCCGCTAGGTATCTTTTATCGAGGGAAAATCAACGGCGTACATGCAGAGTCGGAAGCGGGCAAGTCATGGCTTGCCTGTTTGGTAGCCGTACAAGAAATAATGGCAGGCAGGCATGTTGCCTACATCGACTTTGAGGACGACGCAGCCGCAATCATCCGGCGCCTAAAGATGCTCGGCGCAAGTCGCGAGGACATAACCCATTTCTTCCACTACTGCAACCCTACGGGGCCGCTTACGGACGCCGAGGAAAGCGAGTTTCAGAGGCTCGTTTCTCTTGACGGCAGTCTCGCCATATTCGACGGCATGACAGAGGCAATGGCTCTTGAAGGCTTGGACGGCATCAAAGCGGAGGACGTAGCGGCATGGCATTCCAAGATGACAAAGCCGTTCGCTGCCGCTCAATGGGCCGTCGTTGTGCTCGACCACGTGCCGCACGACGGTAAGCGCGCCATCGGATCACAGCACAAAAAGTCTGCCCTTACAGGCGTGTCCTATCTCCTTGACCCCGTCCATCCGATAGGTAAAGGCGCAACCGGAAAAAGCAGGCTCCGAGTCGAGAAAGACCGGCCAGCATGGGTAAGGGCCCATGCCGTACCGGGCAAGACTCCGCAGCACTTCGCAGACCTAGTGATCGATTTCAAGGAAAAGCCTATGCCCATAGCCAAACTATGGCCAGCACGCCCAGCGGATGACAAGGGATATAGGGCGGAGCCTCCGGAGAAGCTACGTACTGCCGTCCTGGGATTTGTCCAACACAACCCAGGGGCGAGTAAGAGCGCGATACGCCGAGGAGTCACAGGCGGAAACGCAGAGATTGACTGGGCGCTGGAATGGCTTATAGATCACGCCCAGGTGATCATTAAAAGTGTCGGCCAGGCTAATAAGCACTACCCTGCCGACCCTGCCGGAACCCTGCCTTAACCCTGCCGCGCGGCAGGGTCGTATGTCCCTTTGCAACCCTGCCTCCCTGCCCCTGCCTATAAGGCAGGGCAGGCGGCAGGGCAAGGAACGGGCAGAGAAAGGCCGAAGGTAGGAAGCAAGATCACGGCAGGGTGGCAATGCTGGGCGCTGGAACCTGAAAGCCTCTCGTCACAAGGCGAGAGGCAGGCCGGAGCGCTCCGATTTTTAGAAAACCGCCCCTTTCCCAGCCCCGGCCCAAACTCGAATTTTTCTCCCCGATGCCGAGTGCACCGGGTGATCTTGAAGGAGTCGCCATGGACAGCAGGACCGTTGAGCCCGCCGTCATCCCGGCTTTCCTCCGGGCCTGCCTCGCCGGAGACGAGACAGGCGCTGCGGTGATCGTGGACAACTCAGACCCGATAGAGCTGATATTCGCGTTGGCGGCATGGGCGAATGCGTACGGGATCTCTACGAAGAATGATTCTCCTGTGATTTGGGATGCTGCACTCGCAGAGGTTCAGAGACAAATGTCTGGGCGGTGATATACACTCCGGATACTTCCGGGTATGGGTAGCGCTCCCCGGCAGATGTCCCGTGTGGAGCGCAGTCCGGCCGGATTCTCTGTGCCACGGCAGCCCCCTTCGAGCGGGCTAGGTGTCCTGGCTTGTCGGGCAGATGCCCCCGATGGTCAACCCTTTGCAGCGGGCGCGCGTCCCTTTTCGCGTGTACTGAACTTGGGGGTTTCTCATGACCTCGTACACACTTTCCGACCGGATTCGCCAGGTCGAAGCGACGCGCGATAATGCGCGCCGCAGCAAGGAAATCGCACAGCAGCAGATTCATGCCCTTCTCGAATCCGCGCAGCGTGCTGGCCGCTCCAACCTCACACAGGAGGAGGACCGGGAAGTCTCGCGCTTGATGGAAACGAAAGAGGCTTCGGTGATTGAGGCGCGGAATGCTGGGCGCGACCTTGAGCAACTGCGCGCCGTGCAGCTCGAAGAAATCGAGTACGGCAAGAGGGCGAACCAGATCACGCCCACGAACGTGCGCAGGGTCGCCTATGACCGTGTCGCGCGCATCGGAATGGAGGAGCGCACCTATCGCCCCGACCAGGACCCGAACGGCCGGAACTTCCTGACCGATGTTTCCCGACAGTTCCTTTTTGGCGACCCTGGAGCGCAAGAGCGCCTCGCCCGGCACATGCGGGAGGAACAGACGGAGCGGGGCGAGTATCTGTCGCGTGCGGTCGGTACAGGCGCGTTCACGGGCCTGACCGTGCCGCAGTACCTCACCGAACAGTTCGCCCCCGCCACGACCTCTCTACGGCCGTTTGCGGATGCTGCCTGCAATCCTCACCCGTTGCCCGCTCAGGGTATGACCATCGAACTGTCTCGCATCACCACGTCGTCGAGCGCGGCAATCCAGGCTTCGCAGAACACGGCTGTTTCGGAACAGAACATGGATGACACGCCGCTTTCGATTCCCGTACAGACTGCGGCTGGGCAGCAGACCGTTTCTCGGCAGGCAATCGAGCGGGGGTCGGGCATCGACGACGTCACCATGCAAGACCTTTTTAACCGAGTCGCCACCACGTTGGATTCGACGCTGCTGAATCAGGCCACGACGGGTCTGACGAATGTTGCATCGTCCACGGCCTACACCGACGCGTCGCCGACTGCGGCCGAGTTGTGGCCGAAGATTCAGGGTGCCGCATCGACTGTCGAAGCCACGCTCTTGAACATGGGCTATGCCACGCATGCGGTGATGCATTCACGCCGCTGGAATTGGCTTGCCTCTCAGGTCGGCTCCACCTGGCCGTTCGTTTCCACGAGCGGAATGCCGGTCAATGCCGGCGGTCTGACGCTCACGAATGAGTACGGCCCGGCGGTTCGCGCCAAGCTCTCTTCCGGCATTCTCGTGGTGGTGGACAACAACATTGCAACGAATCTCGGTGCTGGCACAAACGAGGATGAGATCTACGTTGTGCCGCGCAATGAGTGCCACCTTTGGGAGGACCCTGCCGCGCCAATGTTCATCCGTGCGGAGCAGCCTGCCGCCGCATCCCTGGGCGTGCTGCTCGTGGCGTATGCGTACTTCGGCTACACATTTCAACGCTACGGGTCGGGCGCCATGACAAAGGTAGCGGGCACCGGTCTGGTCACACCGACGTTCTGACCTGTCTGGCCATGAAACGACCCCGGTATCCCCTCGTGTCTGCGAGGCGGATACCGGGGCCGTTTCTTTGCTGGGACCTCTAAGAGGCTGCGGGCGTCCGGGTCGCCTGCATGCCTCTGGTCCACAGTTCTTCGGCGTGCTCCGCAAAACGGTCGAACATCCCGCCGCTTTCATGCTTTCGCAGGTGCAGGAGTGGTGAATCATGGCCGACCAGTCGGGCGAGGTGTGGGGTGACCAATGCTTCTTCGTCGAAGCGGAAAACGGACAAGGAAACGTGATTCACTGCATCATCCGGTGCAGAGAAACGCGTCTCCAGTCCCTCATGTGTGCCTAGCTTGCCGAGGTGTTCAAGGGTGATGCGGATGCGGGTGGAAACGGAGAGCGCCACGTCTTCGATTGCTTCCCGATTTCGGGTCACCTCTCCATCAGGGTCGCCGAGGAGGAAGCGCACGCGGCATCCGTCGTCGAGCTTCCTTCGCAAAGTCTCAACGAACACAGGCTGGTCGAGCCACAGAAAGTAGTTTGTGTATCCGGCGAAAAAAATCTCTTCCGTGGCGTTGGCGACCAACTCGCCCCACACTGTGGAAGGGCAGGCCGACCGGTATGGATAGGAGCGGATAATTTCCCGGTCGCCGCCGGTCTTGATTCGGTCCTTTACCGCTTTCGGCCAGATCATTTCTTCGTCAACTCCCAACGCCTTACAGGCGTCTTCCCTGTTTCTGGCATGCGGGATGAGTGCAGCGTCCGCAACCCATCGTTCAACGGTCTTGCCGGAAACGCCCACACGGGCTGCCAGTTGCCGAGGCGACAAACCGGCCGTCTCCATAGCTGATCTTAGCGCCGTGTTCAAGGCTTCCCCCTGGGACGTTTGGGCGTTCTTCCACGCTACCGCTGAGACGTCTCAACTGTCGCTACATCTGGGCGATTTCGTCCTTCACGGGTCGGCAGCATGGCCAGACGCAAGAGACCCCCGCGCCGTGCGACCGGCCGGGGGCGTGGACCACCTGAAAGAGGCAGGCAGTCACCCATGGGTCTATCACGAACGCTCGAACGAGTGAGAGCCGCATTCCGGCGACGCACCCCCGGCAGGCACAGCCGTTCCGCACCGCCCCCGCAGGCGCCCCATGCGC
>NZ_JARGEE010000869.1:0-1300 GCF_033794485.1 Streptomyces sp. MB09-02B | reverse complement strand
GTGGTGGCGGTGGTCGGGGTCGGGGCCGGCCGCTTGGGATAGGCCGTGCACCGAAGCGGGGCCCAGGGGGTGTCAACTTCGAGTTGACACCCCCGGAGTGTCAACCTAAGGTTGACACATGACGACGAATCCTCGAGTCACCTCCTCCATCCGTCTCGACGAGCTCATCGAGGCCATCAAGAAGGTCCACCCGGAGCCGCTCGACCAGCTCCAGGACGCGGTCATCGCCGCGGACCACCTCGGCGACGTGGCCGACCATCTGATCGGCCACTTCGTGGACCAGGCCCGGCGTTCGGGCGCGTCCTGGACGGACATCGGCCGGAGCATGGGGGTCACCCGGCAGGCCGCCCAGAAGCGGTTCGTGCCGAAGGCCGAGAACGACCTCGACGCCAGCCAGGGCTTCAGCCGCTTCACCCCCCGCGCCCGGAACGTGGTCACGGCCGCGCACAACGAGGGCAAGGCCGCCGGCGCCGTCGAGGGGCTCCCGGCCCACCTCGTCCTCGGGCTCCTCGCCGAACCGGACGCGCTCGCGGCCAAGGCCCTCGTCGCCCAGGGTGTCTCCCCCGAGGCCGTACGGGAAGCCGCCTCCGCCGTCCTGCCGCCGGCCGCCGCCGAGGTCCCCGAGCTCATCCCCTACGGGCCGGACGCCAAGAAGGTCCTCGAACTCACCTTCCGCGAGGCCCTCCGCCTCGGCCACAACTACATCGGCACCGAACACCTCCTCCTCGCCCTCCTGGAGCTCGAGAACGGGCAGGGAGTGCTCAGCGGCCTCGGCGTCACCAAGGAGGCCACCGAGGCCCACGTGACCCAGGCCCTTCAGGCGATCGTGCAGGGGCAGGCCCAGGGTCAGGCGCAGGCGCAGGGCCAGGGAGAAGGGCAGGGATAGCGCGCGGCGCGGCTTCCGCGTCGCGCGGTCGTTGTCAGACCCCCCTGTCACACTCGCACCCATGACCGACCGGTGGGTGCTCGCGACGGCCGAGGACGGGGGTGTGGAGGTCGCCCCGCTCGGGGCCGACGGGCTGCTCGCGGGGGCCGTGACCTGGGAACCCGATCTCGCGGAGGCGGTGCGGCGGCGCGGGCCGCAGGTCGGGCGGTGGGTGTGGCGGGCCACCGGGGAGGTGTATCCGCGGCTGCTCGCCACGGGGGTGCGAGTGGAGCGGTGCTACGACATCGAGGACGCCGAGACCCTGTTGCTCGGGCACGAGGGCCGGCTCGGTGAGCCCCGCTCCGCTGCCGCCGCCCTCGCCCGGCTCCGCCACGCACCCGTGCCGCCGGACCCGCCCGCGCGCTCGGCCGACCC
>NZ_JARGEE010000868.1:0-1317 GCF_033794485.1 Streptomyces sp. MB09-02B | reverse complement strand
CCTCAGCCCTTCAGCCCTTCAACCCACCCACCACCGGCCCCAGAAGCGGAATGCTCCCGACCGACGGCGCCTGCGCCACCGGCCCGGTCAGCGCCGTCGACGTCAGCGGCCGGAAGTCGGCGAGCTGCGTCCCCACCCCGTTGTCGAGAGGATCGACCCCGGTGCCCGCCAGCGGGTTGGGCTTGAGCCCCGCGACCGGCCCGGTGACGTGACCGACCGTGCCGGTCAGGGCCTGGAGGCCCGCCTGCGGGTCGATCTTCCCCAGCGACGTGGGCCGGGTGCGCATCACGTCGACGACCGGGGCCGCGTCGTCCGCCGCAGCGGCCGTGCCCGCGCCGGCGCCGAGCGCGACCCCGGCAGTGGCGACGGCCAGCAACGCGCGCCGGGCGGTGGAGTTCTGGGGGGCCGAGTGTCGAGCCATCAGCGTTGTCACCTTCTCTTTTCTACGACCACTTCCCGCACCGGAAAGTAATCATGGCAACACGTAAGGTAGTTGAGGTGTGATCTGCGCTCCAAGGGCGACCCGCCGTCTCGGCGGGAGCCGCGTGATGCCTCACACTGGACTCTCGTGAGTTCGCATCCCCCGATACCGACCCGAGTCGTCCTGCTGTCCGGTCCGTCCGGCTCGGGCAAGTCCCTCCTCGCCGCCCGCTCCGGCTTGCCCGTGCTGCGGCTCGACGACTTCTACAAGGAGGGCGAGGACCCGACGCTGCCGCTGGTGGAGGGCAGCACGGACATCGACTGGGACCACCCGCTGTCGTGGGACGCGGACACCGCCGTCGCGGCGATCGAGGAGCTGTGCCGTACGAGCGGGACGACCGTCCCGACGTACGACATCTCCCTCAGCGCGCGGACCGGCGCGGAGGCCCTGCACATCGGGCGGACGCCGGTGTTCATCGCCGAGGGCATCTTCGCCGCCGAGATCGTCGGGCGCTGCCGTGAACTCGGTCTGCTGGCGGACGCGCTCTGCCTGACCCGCGGTCCGGTGAAGACCTTCCGCCGCCGCTTCCTGCGCGACCTCAAGGAGGGTCGCAAGTCGGTGCCGTTCCTGCTGCGGCGCGGCTGGCGGCTGATGCGGCTGGAGCGTTCGATCGTGGCCCGGCAGACGGAGTTGGGCGCCCACCCCTGCGACCGGGACGAGGCGCTGGGCCGGCTGGCGGCGGCCGCGGCGGGCCGTGTCGCGAAGGCGCCGGCCTGAGCCCGCGCATGAACACGGAGGCGGCCCGAGGCCGGACATGAAGGCGGGACTGGACGGACCCCCCGGCCCTCCAGTCCCGCCTTCATGTCCGGCCTCGGGCCGCCTCCGTGTTCATGCGC
>NZ_JARGEE010000867.1:0-1325 GCF_033794485.1 Streptomyces sp. MB09-02B | reverse complement strand
GCAGCCGCCGGTCGAGGGGCGGGTGCGGCAGGCCGGGTTTCCGGCGCGGAAGCTGTTGGAGGAGTTCGACGAGGGACACCCGCGCTCCCTCGACCGGCGGCTGCTGGCCCGACTCGGCACGCTGGACTTCCTCGACACGGGGCGGAACGTGGTGTTCGTCGGCGCCCCCGGCACCGGCAAGACGCATCTGGCGATCGGGCTCGGCGTACGGGCCTGCCAGGCCGGACACCGGGTGCTGTTCGCGACGGCCACGGAGTGGGCCGCACGGCTGGCCGGGGCACGGGCCGAGGGCAGGCTCGCCGAGGAACTGTCCGCCCTCGACGCCTGCCCCCTGCTGATCGTCGACGAGGTCGGCTACCTCCCCTTCGACACGGACACCGCCCGGCTCTTCTTCCAGCTGATCGCGCACCGCTACGAGCGGGCCTCGCTGATCGTGACCAGTGACCGCCCGCTCGACCGCTGGGAGGAGATCTTCGGCGGGGCCGCCCCGGCGATGGTGGACCGCCTCGCGCACCACGCCGAGACCCTCCTCCTCGAGGGGGACAGCTACCGGCTGCGGCGCCCTACTTCAGCAGGCTGACGTTCTGGATCAACGGCCCCTCCACGCCGATGCCCTCACCCACCAGAGTGCCGAGCTCGGGGAGGGGCAGGGGCGGGTTCGCGGCGGCCGGCGCGGCGAGCGCGCCCACCAGGACGACGGCGACGGCGGAGACGGCGGATGCGGAGAGGAGTGCGGTGAGCGGGCGCATGCGTACGTGTGGGCCTTTCGAGCGCAGGAGTCGATCTCGATCGGACACAGGGTGGCTGCCCCGCGTCACGGGAGTCGATGCGCCGGGGGACCCGCGCTCGCCCGTGCGGGGGAAAACCGGTCGTGGCCTGCATGAAAGCCGGCGTACGCCCGAACGGGTGATCTCCGGGAGGCGGTTTGATCAACAGTGTCACCCGGATTCGGTGGGTCAGGTCGCGTCGTCCGCCAGTTCCGCGACGCCCGTGATCCGGTGGAGCGGGAAGGTGCGGACCTCGTCCGCCGTGTGGTCGTACGCCGTCACGAAGCCGCCCTCGACGCGGACCGGCGCGATGACGCGCTGGCTGGCGGAGCCCTCGGCGTTGACGTAGCCGATCCAGAGGGCCTCACCGGTGAGGACGGCGGCCTGCATCGTCGCGAGGGTCTCGGCGGAGCCCGTGCGGGGCAGGGTGCCCGGAGGGGTGGCCGGACCGCCGGGGGTCCTGCGGGGCGTGGTGGAGGCGAGGTCACCGGCGCGGATGGCCCGGATCGCGGCGCCCAGCAGGGTGTCGTCCGGGGCAGGGGGGCCGTCCGGGACGGT
>NZ_JARGEE010000866.1:0-1327 GCF_033794485.1 Streptomyces sp. MB09-02B | reverse complement strand
GGGGCACGGGGATGTTCAGGGCGCCGTGCACCATGTTGTAGCCGCGGTAGGTGAGTTCCTCGCGGGGGACCGCCAGGCGCAGGCCGGGGAAGCGGCGCAGTACGGCGGGGAAGGCGATCCGCAGCTCCAGCAGGGTCATGGCGGCACCGGTGCAGCGGTGGATGCCGTGTCCGAAGGCGAGCTGCTGGGCCGGGGTGCGGGTGAGGTCGAGGCGGTCGGGGTCGGTGTAGTGGGCCGGGTCCCGGTTGGCGACGGCGAGGGCCGGTACGACGTACTCGCCCGCCTTGACGGTGACACCCCCGATCTCCAGGTCCTCGGTGGCGGTGCGGCCGCTGGTGGCGGAGATGACGCTGAGGTAGCGCATGAACTCCTCGACGGCCGTGTCGAGGACGCCCGGGTCGTCGCGGAGCAGGGCGAGCTGGTCCGGGTTGTCGAAGAGGGCGAGGAGACCGAGGCCCAGGGTGTTGGCCGTGGTGTCGAACCCGGCGGAGAGGAACATGTTGCTGATGCCGACGATCTCCTCGTCGGCGAGGTCGTCTCCGTGCTCGCGGACCAGCATGCCGATCATGCCGTCGTCCGGCTGCGCGCGCCGGGCGGTGACGGCGTCCAGCATGAAGCGGTGGGCGGCGTCGACGATGTCCTTGACCTCCTCGGCGGTGCCGGCGAGGCCGACCGCGGCCTTGGCGGTGAGCGCGAGGTACTCGGCGCGCTCCTCCTCGGAGAGACCGAGCAGCTCACAGATGGCGAAGAGGGGGAAGGGGAAGGCGAATCCTGCCATGAAGTCGGCGGGCGCGCCCGTCCGTTCCATGCCGTCGAGGCAGTCCTCGGCGAGCTGTTCCAGGCGCGGGGTGAGCTCCCGCATCCGGCGGGCGGTGAAACTGGAGGTGACGGTACGGCGCAGCCGGGTGTGCTCCGGCGGGTCCATGTTGACGAAGCTGCCCGGTGCCACCTGCAGCTGGTCCTCGTCGAGGCCGGGGAGCATGAGGGTCAGCGGGGTGAGGGCACTGCTGAGGCGGGGGTCGGTGAACATCTGCCGTACGTCGTCGTAGCGGGTGACGACCCAGATGTGCTCACCGTTCGGCAGGCGCCACTTGTGCACGGGGTCGTTGCGCTGGGCGTCACGCAGGCGTGGTCCCGGGTCGAACGGGCAGGCGGCGTCGCGTTGGTAGGGCAGCGGGATCTCGACATCGAGGGGCATCGTTCTCCTTGGGGGTGAGCGAGCGCGAGGGGCCGGTGATCGTGACGCTACGGGGCCGTGTCCGGCCTGGGAGCCCCAGAATCGGGGTCGCCGCCCCCTAACCCGGCGGGGCCGGGGAAGGGGGTGCGG
>NZ_JARGEE010000865.1:0-1334 GCF_033794485.1 Streptomyces sp. MB09-02B | reverse complement strand
GCCCCGTCCCCCTCGTGCTGGCGCCCACCCGACGGTCCGTCGCCTGCCCCCGCTGCGGCTCCGCCGACACCGAGGAGACGTCCCGCTTCGCCGCCACGTCCTGCAAGTCCCTGTGGCGCTGCCGCACCTGCCGCGAGCCGTTCGAGCACGTCAAGGAGATCTGATGGAAGGCCTCAGCGAGAGCCCGACGAGAGGGGTTCCGGATTCGGCCGTTCTCCGGGGCGGTGCGGGGCGCGCACGTGCGCGGCGACGGCCGGGGTTCCACGTCCTGCGGGTCGCCGCCGTGCAGCCGCTCTGTGAGGACGCGGTCGCCGTCGGGTTCGAGGTTCCGGCGGAGCTGGCGGAGGAGTTCGCGTTCGCGCCGGGGCAGTCGCTGACGCTGCGGCGCGAGATCGGCGGCCGCGACGAGCGGCGGTCGTACTCGATCTGCTCCCCGGCCGGGACGACCCTGCGCATCGGTGTACGGGTCGTGCAGGGCGGACTCTTCTCGTCGTGGCTGGTCAACGACGTGCGACCCGGCGACACCGTAGAGGTCATGGCCCCCACCGGCTTCTTCACTCCGGACCTCACCACCCCCGGCCACCATGTGCTGATCGCGGCCGGCTCCGGCATCACCCCCATGGTCTCCATCGCCGAGTCCGTGCTCGCCGCCGACCCCCGCTCCACCGTGACCCTCTTCTACGGCAACCGCCGCACGGGCACGGTGATGTTCGCCGACGAACTGGCCGACCTGAAGGACCTGTACCCGGCCCGCTTCCAACTCGCCCACGTCCTCTCCCGCGAACCCCGCGAGGCCGAGGTGCTCTCCGGCCGCCTCGACGCCGAGCGGCTCGCGGCGCTGATCGACTCCCTGGTCGACGTCGGGACGGCCGACCACTGGTGGCTGTGCGGCCCGCACGGCATGGTCCGCGACGCCCAGCGGGTCCTGGACGGACTCGGCGTCCCCGCCGACCGTGTCCACCAGGAGCTGTTCTACGCCGACGACGAACCGGTCCGGGAGGCGCGGCACGAGGAGGTCGCCGCGGAGGGGCCCGTCAGCGAGGTCACGGTCGTCCTCGACGGCCGCACCACGACCGCCGCGCTGCCCCGCGAGCGCAGCGTCCTCGACGGCGCCCAACGCACCCGCCCCGACCTGCCGTTCGCCTGCAAGGGCGGGGTCTGCGGCACGTGCCGCGCGCTGGTCACGGACGGCCGGGCCGAGATGCGCCGCAACTTCGCGCTGGAGCCGGCGGAGGTCGAGGCGGGGTACGTCCTGACCTGCCAGTCGTACCCGGTCACGGACACGTTGACGGTGGACTTCGATACGTGAGGTCGGGGGCCGGGGGGTGCGTTGT
>NZ_JARGEE010000864.1:0-1335 GCF_033794485.1 Streptomyces sp. MB09-02B | reverse complement strand
GGGCCGGGGGCGGCGCCGGATCGACGGTGTCGGGGTCGGTGCCCAGGGGCTGCTGGTACCACTCGGTCCCGTGCTGGGCGAACGGCTCGTCGGTTCCGGTTGCGGGTTCGGCCCCGGGCGCGGTCACCGGGTCGCCTCCCGCCGTAGCGACCTCCGTCGGACCAACCCTCGCAGGAAAAAACACATAAGCACATATTGGGCGACACGTGCGGGAAACATCCGTTACGTCGGTAAAGCGCGTGTCGTTGGGAGCATGGCCGACGTGACGCACGCGACCGACCCGAACGACCCGGCCAGAGGGCCGGGCCACCCCACCGACCACGGCAGACCGGCATCCTTCGCGGCACCCGGGATGCCCCTCAGGCAAGGGGAGTCGACGTCCTCCCTGTACTCGTCCGCGCCGCGGTCCCCGCTGTCGCCCTTGCTGCGGAGGGCGCGCCGCCGGTCGTCCAAGCTCGTCTCCGGGGTGCTGGGCGGGGCCCTCGCGGCGGGCCTGGGGTGTGCGGTGTTCACCGCGCTCGTGACCATGCTCTGGATCAGTTCGCCGTACCCGGACAGCGGGCCCGGCGGGGCGCTGCACGTGGCGGCGGCCCTGTGGCTGCTCTCCCACGGCGTGGAACTCGTCCGCACCGACACGCTCTCCGGTGCCCCCGCCCCGGTCGGCCTCGTCCCCCTCCTCCTGCTCGCGCTGCCGATGGTCCTGCTGCACCGTTCGGCCCGCGACCACGCGGGGGACGGTTCGGGGGTGAGCGCCCGGGCGACCTGGGCCGGACTCGTCATCGGCTACGCGGCCATCGGCGCGGTGGTCACGTTGTACGCCTCCGGGGGCGTGCTGCGGCCGTCCTTGCTGTGGGCCGCGCTCTGCGTGCCCCTGCTGGCGGCGCTCGCGGCGGGCACGGGGGTGTGCGCGGCACGTGGGCGCTCCCGGCTGCCCCTGCCCGCGCTCCTCGGGGGTGCCCCGGAGACGCGAGGGCGACGGCAGCTGGCGGCCACCGCCGGACGGGCCGCCGGGGCGGGTGTTCTCGTGCTGACCGGTGGAGGCGCCCTGCTGGTGGCCGTGTCCCTGGTCTGGCACGGGGCGGCGACCCGGGACACCTTCCTCCAGCTCACCGAGGGGCTGTCCGGGCGGTTCGCCGTCCTGCTGCTCTGTGTCGCCCTCGTCCCGAACGCGGCGCTGTGGGCGGCGGCGTACGCGCTCGGCCCCGGCTTCGTGCTCAGCGCCGGGCACACCGTCGCGCCGCTGAGCGCGCCAGCTCCCGCCGCGTTCCTGCCGTCCTTCCCGCTGCTCGCCGCGGTGCCGGCGGGTGGGGGTGCGCCGGGGTACTGGGCTGTGGG
>NZ_JARGEE010000863.1:0-1338 GCF_033794485.1 Streptomyces sp. MB09-02B | reverse complement strand
GGGCGCGTTGTCGCCGACGGGACGGTGCCGCGCGTTCGGCGCCGACGCGGACGGATTCGTCCCGGGGGAGGGCGGCGCGATGCTGGTCCTCGACCGCCGCGTACTCCCCGGCCTCGAACCTCTCCCGCAGCACCCCCCGCCGCAGCTTCCCGCTGGTCGTCCGCGCGAACGCCCCCGGCGGCAACGGCAGTACCCGTACGTCGTCGTGCCCGAGGGCCTCCCGCAGCCGACCGGCGGCGGCGCGGAGCACCGGCGCGGCGGCAGACCGTTCGGGCCGGGCCCACTGCACGAACGCGACGACCCGCTCACCCCCGCCGTCCGGATCGGTGGAGCCCACGACGGCCACGGCACCGGACGGCAGCCCCGGCGTCGCGGCGACCGTCTCCTCCAGGTCGGCCGCGTGGAACGTACGGCCGTTGACGAACACGACGTCCTTGTGGCGTCCGGTGACGCACAGCCGCCCGTCCCGCAGGAACCCGAGGTCGCCCGTGCGCAGCCAGCCGTCGCCCCCGAACGCGGCCGCGCTCGCCTCGGGCGCCCGGTGGTAGCCGCGTCCCACCTGGGGGCCCCGCACCTCCACATGCCCGACCCGCGACTCGCCCGCCGGGGCCCCGGTGTCGTCGGTGATCCGGACCTCGCAGCCCGCGACGGGCCGCCCCAGGTCCATCAACTCCACGGCGCGCGGCCCGGGTCGCGCGACCACCACCCGGCCCGCACCGAGCGCGGCCCGGTCCAGCACCAGTGGCGTCGCGGTCTCGCCCAGCGGCGGCACGGTCACCGCGAGGGTCGCCTCGGCCAGGCCGTACACCGGGAGCGGGGCGCGCGGGTCGAGCCCTGCCGGGACAGTGAGGGCCGTGAACTCCCGCCAGACGCGCGGGGAGACGGGTTCGGCGCCGACGAGCAGCAGGCGTACGCAGCTGAGGTCGAGTCCGGCGAGCGCGGTGGCCGGGACACGGCGTACGGCGAGGGCGAGGGCGAAGTTCGCGGCCGAGAGGAGGGTCGCGCGGTGGCGGTCGACGGCCTCGAACCACAGGGCGGGACGCTTCGCGAAGGACAGCGGCTCGATCCGTATCTGCTTCAGACACGCGGCCATCGCGACCAGGTGCGTGCCGATGAGCCCCATGTCGTGGAAGTACGGCATCCAGGTCGCGAGCACGTCGTCGGAGGTGATCGCCATCGCGGTACGGATCTGCCGGAGGTTGGCGAGGACCCCAGCGTGGGTCAGCTCCACACCCTTGGGCGCGCCCGTGCTGCCGGAGGAGAACTGGAGGAAGGCGATGTCCTCGGGGGCGGGGCGGGGGAGGTCTGGATGGACCACCAGCTGCCCGAGTCGGCCTT
>NZ_JARGEE010000862.1:0-1344 GCF_033794485.1 Streptomyces sp. MB09-02B | reverse complement strand
GGACAGGAGGAGGGAGGGGGCCCCACGTCGAGGTGGCGGAAGATGGGGGTGTGAGTGATGTGAGGCATGTGCTGGTGTTGCCGGATCGGGACGCGGCTGAGGAGGTTGTCGAGGCGCTGCGGGAGCGGTTCGGGCTGGATGAGGAGCCGCAGCTGGTGCGGGACGCGTTGGCCGGGGAGGACGACGCCGAGGACGCGCAGTGGCTGGTGGTGCTGGGGGACGAGCGGGAGCGGCTCGATCCGGTGGCGTTGGACGAGTTCGCGGGGGAGTGGGAGGGGTGGCGGGAGGAGCCGTGACGCTCCGATGGGGAGCCGGGTGACTGATCGGCCGTTCGTCGGGTGCGGGTTCGTGGGGGTTGCTCGCGCAGTTCCCCGCGCCCCTGGCGGGGCGCGGTTGCCGCGGGGGGTTGTCAGTGGGGCGTGGGATGCTGTCCCGGATGGCCAAGAAGACTGTGAACGATGATCCTCTCGCCCCCGTGACGCTCGCCGTGGGGCAGGAGGAGCTGCTGCTCGACCGTGCCGTGCAGGTGGTGGTGGCCGCCGCGAGGGCCGCTGACGCCGACACGGATGTGCGGGATCTGACCTCGGACCAGTTGCAGCCCGGCACCCTCGCCGAGCTGACGAGTCCGTCGCTCTTCGCGGAGCGCAAGGTCGTGGTCGTACGCAACGCGCAGGATCTGTCGGCCGACACGGTCAAGGACGTGAAGGCGTATCTGGGGGCTCCCGCCGAGGAGATCACCCTGGTGCTGCTGCACGCGGGCGGGGCCAAGGGCAAGGGGCTGCTGGACGCGGCGCGCAAGGTGGGGGCGCGCGAGGTGGCCTGCCCCAAGATGACGAAGCCGGGGGACCGGCTGGCGTTCGTGCGGGGTGAGTTCCGGACGCTCGGGCGGTCCGCGACGCCCGAGGCGTGCCAGGCGCTCGTCGACGCGATCGGGAGTGATCTGCGCGAGTTGGCGTCCGCGGCGTCGCAGTTGGTGGCGGACGTCGAGGGGACGATCGACGAGGCGGTGGTCGGGCGGTACTACACGGGGCGGGCGGAGGCGTCGAGCTTCGAGGTGGCCGATCGGGCCGTCGAGGGGCGGGCCGCGGAGGCGTTGGAGGCGCTGCGGTGGTCGCTGGCGACGGGGGTGGCGCCGGTGTTGATCACCAGTGCGTTGGCCCAGGGGGTGCGGGCGATCGGGAAGTTGTCGTCGGCGCGGGGTGGGCGGCCGGGGGATCTGGCGCGGGAGCTGGGGATGCCGCCGTGGAAGATCGATCGGGTGCGGCAGCAGATGCGGGGGTGGACGCCGGACGGGGTGGCCGTGGCGTTGCGGGCGGTCGCCGAGGCTGATGCGGGGGTCAAGGG
>NZ_JARGEE010000861.1:0-1360 GCF_033794485.1 Streptomyces sp. MB09-02B | reverse complement strand
GGAGTGCCCACGACGGCAAGGTCGCCCCGTGCCCTGGGAAGCCTCGGGTCGTGATCACCGAACAGGCAGCCGAGACCTGGGACCGCGAACTGGACCGCCTCCTCACCACCATCGGGCACCACTTCGGCCGCGTCGAACCACGCCGCCGCATGCGGGACTACGTGCGCGCACTACTCGCCCCGGTGGCTCGCAAGAACAGCTGGCAACTTGCCGAACACGTCGGCCACGCCACCCCCGACGGACTGCAGCACCTGCTCTCCCGAGCCCGCTGGAACCCCGACGACATCCGCGATGACCTGCAGACCTACGTTGCCGAACATCTCGGCCGCCCCGACGGGGTACTGATCATCGACGACACCGGGTTCCTCAAGAAGGGCACTACCTCCGCCGGCGTCCAAAGGCAGTACTCCGGCACAGCAGGCCGCACCGAGAACTGCCAGATCGGCGTCTTCGCCGCCTACACCAGCACAGTCGGCCGCGCCCTGGTGGACCGCGAGCTCTACCTGCCCACGTCCTGGACCGACGACCGCGACCGCTGCCGCGCGGCCAAGGTCCCCGATCAGCGGGAGTTCGCCACCAAGAACACCCTCGCGGCGACGATCGTCCGCAGGGCGCTGGCCTCGCCGCTGCCGATCGCCTGGGTCACGGCGGACGCCGCTTACGGACAGGACAACCGCTTCCGCCGGATGCTGGAAACATCTGGCGTCGGCTACGTCCTGGCCGTCCCCAAGTCCCAGTTCTCCCTGGCTGGCCCACGCATCGACAGGGCCTTCGAGCAGGCCCCCGACCAGGCATGGGAACGTCGTTCCTGCGGCGACGGCGCGAAGGGTCAGCGCGAGTACGACTGGGCGGCCGTCCAGTTGCGGCCAGTAGCCGAATACGACTACCAGGACGGCGTGTTGATCCGTCGGCGGTGGGCGCTGGCACGACGCAGCCTGAGCCGGCCGGACGAGATTGCCTACTACCTCGGCTACGCACCGCTGGATGTCGCAGTGGATGAACTGGTGCGCGTCGCCGGCGCCCGGTGGGCGATCGAGGAGTGTTTCCAGGCGGCGAAGAACGAGTGCGGTCTGGACGAGTACGAAGTCCGCCGCTACGTCGGCTGGTATCGACACATCACCCTGGCCATGCTCGCCCACGCCTTCCTCGCGGCGATGAGCGCGCGAGCAGCCGAAAAAGGGGATCCACCGGTGAGGATGCCGTGGTCATCGAGCTCACCGTGGCGGAAGTGCGGCGACTCCTGGCGGCTCACGCACCCCGAGACCTTCACACCCTCACCCACGCGTTGAGCTGGTCGCACTGGCGTCGACGACGCCAGGCGGTGGCCCGCCACTGCCACTACCGCCGTCGTGGGCACTCG
>NZ_JARGEE010000860.1:0-1362 GCF_033794485.1 Streptomyces sp. MB09-02B | reverse complement strand
CCCCCACCTCCGGCACTCTGTCCAACCGCACCCCGAAGTGGTCCCGGTACACCGCCAGTACCTCCTCGTCCGAACCCAGCTCGGTCACCTCGCGGGCGCCATCCACCGCGGTGACGGTGAACGTGCGCCCGCTGAGGGTGACGCGGCCGCCGTTCTCCGTCAGCCGGGAGCAGACGGGGGACCGCGTGAAGTGGGAGGCCGGCGAGGTGCTGTGCCACCACGCCCCGGCCACGAAGTCCCCGAGCACCCTCGGCCGCGTCTCCAGCCGGTACTGCGGCTCGCCGTTCCGGAACACGTCCAGGTCCCCGAACTCCCGGCCCCCGCTCTCCCGGTCCGCCTCGGCCACCCGGAACCTGCCCCCCGGGTCCTCCTGCTCCCCCCGGTCCCCGAACTCCAGCGGATAGTGGCTGTTCGCCCCGAACCCGACATCGGCCAGCCAGTCACCCCCGTCCACCGTCCGCACCCGCAGCGCGAGATGGTCGTACGGGATGCCGAGCCGCCCCTCCTCGCCGTACACCCGCGCCGCGAGCAACGTCACGTCGAACCCGAGCTTCGCGAGCAACGCCCCGAACAATCCGTTCAGTTCGTAGCAGAACCCGCCCCTGCGCTCCCCGACCACCTTGTCCAGCAGCCGCTTCTCCTCCAGAACGATCTCCTCCCCGAGGTGGATCGACAGGTTCTCGAAGGGCACCGCCCGCAGATGGCGCAGGTGCAGTTCACGCAGTACGTCGACGGTGGGCCAGGCCTGCTGCTCGGCCCCGAGACGGCGAAGGTAGGCGTCAAGCTCCGCGGTATTCATGCCCTCAGTCTCTCGCCACGAGCAACTCCTCCGCCGTACCCGCGACGGCGACCGCGCCGTCCTCGTCCGTACGCAGCACCGTGGCACCCCCGGCCCGCAGCGCAGCGACCGTACTGGGCGCCGGATGGCCGTACGGGTTGTCCGCGCCCACGGAGATGAGTGCCAGCTCGGGGGCCATGGCCCGTATCAGCCCCGGGTCCTGGTAGGCCGAACCGTGGTGGGCGACCTTCACCACGTCCACGGCTCCGAGCGCGGCGGCCTCCGGAGACCTCGCCAGCTCTCGTTGACCGGGCGGTTCCAGGTCGCCGAGGAGCAGCAGGGTCAGCCCCGCCGAGCGGACGAGCATGGTGACGCTGGCGTCGTTCGGCCCTTCCGGCGCGGCCTGGTCGCTCGGCGGCCACAGCACCCGCCAGGCGAGGCTGCCCGTGCGCCGCTCCTCCCCGGCCACGGCCCGCGTCAGCGGGATCCCCCGGGCCGCCGCCTCCCTGCGCACGAACGCCGCCTGCTCCACGGGCTCCTCGAACCCCGTCGTCGCGATCGCCCCCACCGAACGCCCCCGCAGC